>JABDIZ010000389.1 GCA_013003465.1 Rhodothermaceae bacterium | reverse complement strand
TCCAGAGGATGACGCGCGAGTCGAGTTGGGCCAGGTTCTCCGCAATCGTCTGCTTCGGGTTGAGCCCGGCGTGGACGAACACGAAGTCGTCGGTCTCCAAAACCATCTCTGTGCGGCGCAGGAACGCGACGTGCGCGGGCGGAATCTGGTACGCCCCCTCGCTCATGTAGCTGGCGAGCGTGGCGAGCCCGCCGTTGATGCGCCACAGTTCGAAGGCATCGGGGAGGCCATCCACGTAATCCAGCATCATCTGGTCGTGGTTGCCCCGCAGGAACGTGCAGCGCGGCCCCGTGCCGTCCTCCACCGCTGCTTCCATCGCGAGCAGCCGGTCGAGCACGCCTTTCGAGTCTGGGCCGCGGTCTACGTAGTCACCGATGAAGACGAGGTGGTCGTCGGGGGTCGGCGCGAGGCGGTCGAGGAGGCGGTCGAGTGTGGCGGCGCAGCCGTGGATGTCGCCGATGGCGTAGAGCATGGAGGGAGGGCCTGGACGAGGACCCGGCGCGGCGGCGCGCAACCGTTCAGGAGTCAGACGAGGGGGGCGTGACCGGCATGCCAACGAGGCCGCGGCCGGACTTCGCCAACCGCCCCTCGTCCCGAAGTTGGTGGAGGATCGCATCGAGCATGCCGTTGACAAACGATCCACTTTTGTCGGTCGAAAACGCCTTGGCGATTTCCAGCGCTTCGTTGAGCGTCACCTTCGGCGGGATGTCTTCGAAATAAAGCAACTCCGCTACCGCCATCCGAATCACGAGGCGGTCGGTGAGCGCGAGGCGCTCCAGTTCCCAGTTCTCGACGTGGCGCTTCGTAAGGACATCCGTCTCGTCACGCACATCGAGGCCGCGGAGGAAGAGCTTCTCGGCGAACCGGAAGTATGCCGGCTCGTCGCCAAACGTGGGGCGCAGCAACGTGGCAATGATGTGCTCGGGCTCGTCGCCGCTGACCTGCTCGGCGTAGAGGGCTTGCAGCACACGTTCGCGGACCTGGCGGCGTTTGCTCATCGCGGAAAGAACGGGACGGCCGGAGCCATCAAAGAGACTGGGAGCGGGCGAAGGCTTCAAGATACGCGGCGCGGTAGTCCTCGCCGCACGAAGTCCGCGCGAAAGGGGGACGGCGCAACGAGGCCGCTCATCCCTTGGGTTAGATGCCAACGGATAGGCGTGTCTATCGCTTCCCGCATTGCTCCGGCGCATGCCTGCTACGCCGCCTCCTGCTCCGCTCCGTCCGTTCGCGCGCCCCGCCCTGGTCCTCGCGACCGCGCTAGGAGTCGGGATCGTGCTGGCGACGGCCGGGCTCCCGCTTCGCTTCTGGATTGCGGTCCTCATCGGCTGGATCGCGGTGGCCATGCTCATCACCTGGCAAACGCGGAAGCGGTTGGTGACCCTCCGCGGCTTGCTCTTCGCCCTCGCAGTCGTCGGCGCCACCGTGGCTGCTGGAGGGGCGCGCATGGCAGGGTGGCAGACCTTGCCTCCCAATCACCTCGTGCGGGCGGCTGAGGCTGCGCAGCGAGCAGAGGACAGGGGCGGCAGCGCGGAGGCCATGCTTTGTGGGGTGGTCATTCGTCCGTCGGAAGTGCTGGCGTACGGCACGCGGCTGCGCGTGCGCGTGGACTCGGTCGCAACAGCCAATGCAAGTCAGCCGGTCCACGGCACGGTGCAGGTGCTCCTCGGACAGCCGCGCTTCGCCGAGCAGCCGCTCGTGTACCCCGCCGTGCTGCCCGGCGACCGTGTTCGCCTCACAGGTCGCCTCGAACCCGTCCCGCCCCGCCGCAACCCGGCCGACTTCAACTACGGCGCGTACCTGCGCCGCCAGAACGTCCACGCCACGATGGCGCTCTACGACGCGGAAGCCATCACCTTCCTGGGATCGGAGGCCGGAGCACGCACGCGGCTAGTCAACGCCGCGCGTGGCCATGTGGAGGATGCCCTCGCGCGCTTCGTCCGCCGCGACGACGCCCGGGCGGTTCTTCGCGCCCTCCTGCTGGCCGACCGCGCTGAGATCGATGCGGAGACACGCGAGACGTTTGCGCGCACCGGGCTGATGCATCTGCTCGCCGTCTCGGGGCTGCACGTGCTGCTCGTCGGCCTGCTGCTGTACCGACTGCTCAAGCCCGTCCTCGGGCGCCTCGGCTTCGGGTGGCGTACCGTGGAGCTCAGCCGGGCCGCCGTCACGCTGGCGCTGCTGTTCCTGTATGTGCAGCTCACCGGTGGCACCGTGTCCGTGCAACGCGCCTTCATCATGGCGGCCGTCTGGATTCTGGGCACCGTGGTCCAGCGCCCCAGCGACACGCTCAACACCCTCGGCGTGGCTGCGATCATGGTGCTGCTCATCCGTCCGGCGGCGTTGTTCGATGTCGGCTTCCAGCTCTCCTTCGCAGCGGTCGGAGCCATCGTGACGCTGGTGCCGTTGTTCGAGGGCACGCTTCCCCACCGATGGCGAGCCGGACGCGTGCGCGGTTGGCTCGTCGGGATGGTGACGGTCTCGCTCGCGGCGACGCTGGGCACTGCTCCCGTCGTGTTGTACCACTTCGGGCGGCTGCCGCTGGCCGGGCTGGTCCTCAACCTCGCCGCGATCCCGGTGACCGCGGCGGTGCTGCTCGGCGGGATCGGCTGCGCCGTGTTCGCGGGGTGGATGCCGTGGGCGGCGGATGCTTTCGCGGCCGTGGCGGAGTTGGCAAGCCAGGGGCTGCTGGCCCTGAGCCGCGAAGGCGCGGCGCGGCTCGACTGGACGCTCGTGGAGGGCTACGTGCGCGACCTGTGGCTCGTCCTCGCGCTCACTGCCGGGCTCGTGGCCCTCGCGCTGTGGCGGCGTCCCCGGATGCGCTGGCGCCTGTCCTCGGCGATGCTGGGCTGCTGCGTCCTCAGCATCTGGCTCGGCCTAGCCCGGGGAGACACGCAACCGCAACTCGATGTGGTGTTCCTCGATGTGGGCCAGGGCGATGCCACGCTCCTCGCCTTTCCCAGCGGACAGCACGTGCTCGTGGACGCGGGCGTGCGGACGCCCTACTCAGATCAGGGCACGCGAACGGTCGTGCCGCACCTGGAACGCTTCGGCATTGACCGCCTTGATGCGCTCGTGCTCACGCACCCGGATGCAGACCACATCGGAGGCGCGTTCGCGGTGCTGGAAGCCGTGACCGTGGGGCGGCTTGTCCACGCCGGGCCGCAGGAAGACGGTGCGATGTGGCAGGCGCTTCTCCACTTCGCCGACTCGCTCGGCGTCCCGCAGCAAACCGTCCACGCCGGCGACACGCTCGCGCTCGATCCCGCCGTGCGGCTCCGCGTGCTGGGTCCGGATGGCCCGCCGCCGCCCTGGCTCGACCGCAACGAGGGCTCCGTCGTCCTCCGTGCCGAGTACGGCGCCACGTCCGTGCTCCTCACCGGCGATGCCGAAGTCGGTGCCGAATCAGCGCTGGTAGCCCGCTACGGCGACGCGCTGGCCAGCACCGTCGTGAAGGTGGGCCACCATGGCTCGCGGACGTCTTCGATTCCGGCCTTCGTGGACGCCGCCTCGGATTCATCCACGGTGTTTGCCGTTGTCTCCGTGGCACGCCGCAACCGCTACGGCCTCCCCGACGAGGAGCCGCTCGCCCGCTGGGACTCGACCGGCGCGCAGGTGCTTCAGACCGCCCACGAGGGTGCCCTCTGGCTCCGCTCCGACGGCAAGCAGGTCATGCGCGTGGACTGGCGATAGGGAACGAGGATGGCTGCTGCGCTCAGCGTAGTGGTAGGATGTTCGCGTACTCCTCATTGGGTTTGCGCTCGACGCTGAAATCAGAAGCGATTACTTCAACTCGGCTGTCATGGCCCTGAACCCAGTAGTGGTGATCAGGATCGTGCTCCAAACTCGGCCAGTGAGAGTATAGCGCCTGCCATGTTGCTTCTAGGCTGGAGAGCCAGAGCGAGCCCTCGAGTCGGTAAATATCCGAGCGGGTGCGCTTGCCCCTCATCTCAAGCGGCACTTCCTCCAAGGCGACGGCGCGAACTGCCCATGCGCGCTGAAAGGAGAGCACAGCAACATACTCTGTTGGCTCAGCTTCATCGGTCCAGCAGGCAAGGATGACCTCCCACCCATCCCTAGTTTTGAGTAGTACAGGGTTGCTCTGCGGATCCTGCCAGACCGGAAGTGGGATGGGTACGGCGTAGTCGAAGTCCTGCATGGCCCAGGACTCAATGATACAGGAACAGCGGTACGGGGCTCTCTTCGATCAGGCCCTTCGCCGTGGAGCCGAAGAAGAACTTCTTCAGGCCCGTTTGCGAGAACGCCCCTGCTACGATGAGATCGGCCCCAGACGCGACGGTGTGGCTGAGGATGCGCTCGCGCGGAGCGCTGTCCTCCACGGAGGCCATCGTGACGGCCTTGAAGTCGTAGGCCTGGAGGTAGGACTGGGCGGCCCGGAGGCGCTGCTCACTCTCCAGTTGCGCCTCGCGTCCTCCGCCGTGCACGTGCAGAACTTCCACGTCGAGGTCGGTTCCAAAGGGCGCGAGGTGGACAAACTTCTGCATGGCGCGTGCCGCGGCGCTCCTGCCATCATAGGCCAGAAGGACCTTGCTAATCGGACGGTAGGCCTCGCGGATGACGAGGGTAGCTGCGGCCGAGTCTTCCACCAGCTTGGCCAGCACGTGCGTCCGCTTCTCAGGATTGGCGTAGTAAAAGTGCGACTCGTGCCCGGCCACCAGCAGGTCGTGCGTTTTCATGTCCTCGGCGATGCTCTGCACCACGTCGTCATCGGCTACGTGATCGTCGGTATGCTGCGCCCCCGCCGCCTCCACCTGCGCGATGAACTCCTGCAAGAGGGTCTGCGCTTCGGAGCGGACTTCGTCGGCGAGGTCACGGCGCAGCTTCTCGGCGTAGTACATCGCGCCGATCCCGCCCCCGGCAGCGGCCTCGTTGATCCGTTTTCGGTCCACGAGCGCGAGCCCCGTGACCGCGCCATCGTGTGCTTTCGCGATCTCCACGGCGTAGCGTGTGGCAATGGGTGTGTCGTGGTCGGGGTCAAGGACGACGAGGATGCGCTTGGTCATGACGGGCGACGGTGTAGAGGATGCTGCAAGGTAGGCGTATCCCTCAGAATGGGGCAATGGGGACGGATCTAGACTGATACACGCGTACCGACCAATCGAATTGATACACGCTGATATACGGCCTCCTGTCCACGGTGCACACCCCTATATATCATTATTCTCTTTAAAAATTTAGGTGTTGTGTTTTGTAGTAGGGGCTGTGGACATGTGGATGAGCGTCTCGGGGAGCGGTAGTGTGGAGACGCGTGCATAAGCCCACCCACTTATCCGCGGCGTCCTCCACAAGGTGAGCGTGAGGGCTCATCGCACCCGGCGTCGTCCGTGCACGATTCGTGTCGGTTGTCCACTTCTCCACGCCTGTCCACAGCTGGATAGAGGGACGCGTCATGCATCCTGTCCACACAGTCACGCTCGTGGACGAGGCGGGGATAGGACGTGGGTGATTCGGGCTTGACTCCAGCGCCGAATGGACAGGTCGGCGCCACCGAAAACTTGTCCGCGCGCTGTGCTCCGCTATCCACACCGCTATCCACGGTGTGGAGAACGTTGTGTCGGCGTCGCACCCGTCCGAAACGCTCGATCAGTCCGGACGGCCGAGGCGCGAGAACATCTTCTGTTTGTAGTTCTCGACGCCCGGCTGGTTGAACGGATTGACATCGAGGAGGTAGCCGCTCACGCTGACCGCGTGCTCGAAGAAGTAGAGCACTGCGCCGATGGTCTGTGCGTCGAGGTGCCCGAGCGTGAGCGTCCAGTTGGGGACGTCGCCCTCGGCGTGGGCCTCGGCGGTGGCTTCGTACGCCACCTCGTTGATGGCGGCGTACGACTTTCCGGCGAGGTAGTTGAGCTGGTCTGTGTTGTCGGCGAGTTCAGAGACGACCGGCCCCTGCGTGCCTTCGACGCGGAGGAACAACTCGACGAGCGTGCGCTGGCCCTGCTGCACGTACTGCCCGAGCGAGTGCAGATCCGTCGTGTACTGGGCGACGGACGGGAAGAGGCCCCTGTGCTGCTTGCCCTCGCTCTCGCCGAAGAGTTGCTGCCACCACGCGCCAATCCCTTTCAGGCGTGGCTCCATCACCGCCATCAACTCGGTCTTGTACCCGGTCTCATGGAAGAGGTAGCGATCGGCGGCGTAGTCGAGCGCGGCGTGTTCGGCGTCGGGGGCGTTGAGTGTCCGGGCGAGGTCCACCGCGCCGTAGAACAGCGAGCGGATGTCGATGCCTGCCGCTGCAATCGGTAGGAGGCCGACGGGCGTGAGGACGGAGAACCGCCCCCCGACGCCGTCCGGGATGACGTACTTGCGGTAGCCGTTGGCGTCGCGGAGCGGGTTGAGGAGGCCGCCCTCCGGCCCGGTCGTCACGATGATGCGGCGGCCGGGATCGTCGAAGCGCTCTTCCACGAACTGCCGCGCGAAGCGGAAGGCCAGCGACGGCTCTAGCGTGCTGCCGCTCTTCGAGATCACATTGACGTAGACCGACTTGCCGTCGAGGTACTTGAACAGTTCGGTGTGGTAGCGCGGCGAGAGGTGGTGTCCGGCGAAGAGGATCTCCGGTCCGTCGGGTTTCAGCAGCGTCGGCGTGAGCGCGTCGATGACGGCCTGGGCGCCGAGGTATGACCCGCCGATGCCGATGCAGAGGAGCACGTCGGCGCGCTCGCGGATCTCAGCCGCGGTCTGGGCAAGGTCGGCGAGGAGGGCATCGTTGGGGTCGAGGAGCATCGTGCGCCAGACCGTCTCGCTGCCGCCCGCGCCAGAGGCGTTGAGCAGGGTGCGGTGGGCGTCGCGGACACGCGGGGCGAGGGCGCCGCGGGTCTCGGCGTTGAGGAAATCGGTGACGTGGCGACGGTCGAGGGTGAGCATGAGGAGGGGAAAGGAAGGGAGAAGAGGCACCGATCCAACGCAGGGGAATGAGCCGAGTGCCCCATCCGGCGCTCCCGGAGCGCTACGCGGCACAACGTGACCAGGCTGGTACGGCTCCGACGCGTAGGCCTCGAATAACACGAGGTATCGCGCTCAGTGGCTTAGAATAGCGATGGTAGGGCGAGGGCGACGCAGAAGTGCAAAAGGGCTTTTTTAGACCATTTGGGGCAGATCATGGTTAAGGAGTATGCAGAAATGTGCAGGTGCTAGATTTTTACCCTAACCTTTGGGTTGGCCGCGCGTTACACCGTTAATTATCGCCGACCGTTGTGGAGGGAGACCATGCATCGCATCGATACGCTGATCGCCAGTCCGGATCCCGAGGCCCGCCTTCGTCTGCGGCGCCTCCTTGCCCCTGAACCCGACGTGGTCCTCGACAGCGAGTGTACGACTGTCTCCGATACCGTGACGGCGCTACGCACCCTCCATCCGGGTCTGCTCTTTCTCGATGCCTGTTTACCCCCGGACGATGGCTTTGCCGTGCTCGACCGGCTGAGGGCCAATCCACCCGAGGCGGTGGTCGTCATGGCCCCGCACGACGGGTTTGCCTCACGCGCCTTCGACGTACAGGCGACGGACTACCTCCACGCGCCGTACACCGACGAACGCTTCCGCCTCGCGCTGCAACGGGCTCGCACCCGCATCCGCGAGCGCGCCCTGCACCGCTCCCGTGACCGCCTACTGGCCCTCTTGCAAGAGCCCGAACAGGCGGCCAACGGAACGACGAACGGTCACAGCTCCGGCGACGACTACCACGGCCGCCTCGTCGTCAAGACGGGCAGCCAGCTCGTCTTCCTCGATCCCAGGGAAGTGGATTGGATTGAGGCCGAGGGGGTCTACGTGCGGATCCATGTAGGGGGCACGTCGCACCTGCTTCGCGAGAGCCTCCGCCATGTGGAGGAACGCCTCGACCCGACGCGCTTCCTGCGCATCCACCGCTCGACCGTGATCAACGTGGATCGCGTTAAGAAGATCGTTCCGCACTTCAACGGCGGGGCGGTCGTCCTCTTGCAGGACGGGACGCAGCTCAAGATGAGCCGGAGCTACCGCGACCGCGTGAGCGCCGTGCTGGGGTAGGGGTACGTATTGCGTGTCGTGTATCGCGGATCAGGGAGGAACGTGAGAAGACACGTAGCACGCAACAGGACACCGCCATTCGCAACACGCTGACGCCCCTCGGGCACAGCGCATGTAACACCGCAGGCATACTCCCGTTGAGTCAGGGAAACTTCCGCGCGCCGTGCTCTGCTACCTCCTGTGCGCCGCGTGGTGGTGTGTGAAACGCGAAGCCGACTTCCGAGGGAATAAGGGTGCCCTGGGAGTCGGCTTCCGTGTGGCATCGGGAGGTCCTGGGGTGGGCATGCACTCCTGTGCGCACGGGCCGAAAAGCGCATGGCGAAGGGGATACCCCGAGGTCTGCAACTCGCAACAGCACGTGGCGACTCGCAACGGCGGCGCGCCCCCTGCTACAAAAGAAAAGAGGCCTGCGGAGGCGCGGCCTAGTGTAGGTCGGACGATCCCCCACCAGCCCTTTTCGGAGGACGCCATGACCCGACTGCTTCTTTTCGCCTTCTCCCTTCTCCTCCTCGCCGCCGTGAGCCCCGCATACGCGCAGGACGGCACCATTCGCGGTATCGTCACCGAGGCCGGGGCCGATGTGCCGCTGCCCGGCGTCAACGTGATCGTCGAGGAACTGCGCCTCGGCAGCGCGACGGATATCGATGGCCAGTTCGAGATTCCGGACGTCCCCGCTGGGTCGTACACGCTCGTCGCCACCTTCATCGGGTTCAAGCGCTACGAAGCGCCCGTGACGGTGCAGGCTGGGCAGGCCTCGGTCGTCACCATTGTCATCGAAGAAGACTTGCTCGGGCTCGAAGAGGTCGTCGTGACCGGCCAGGGCGCAGGCATCGAGCGCCGCCGCCTCTCGACGACCATCGACGTCATCACGCCACGCCAGATTGAGGCCACACCCGCGGCTCGCCTCGAAGACCTGCTCCAAGCGCAGTTGCCCGGCGCCCAGGTCCGCTTCTCTTCTGGCCAGCCGGGAACGGCCTCGCTGATCCGCTCGCGCGGGCCGATCTCGGCCTTCTCGTCCACCACGCCCGTCATCTACGTCGACGGTGTGCGCGTGGACAACCTCAACACGGCCGCCGCCCTCGACGTGGACACGGGCGGCGCGCAGTCCAGCGCCATCCCCGACATCCCGCTCGAAAACATCGAGCGGATCGAGTTCATCAAGGGCGGGGCCGCCACGACGCTCTACGGCTCCGACGCCGCCAACGGCGTCATCCAGATCTTTACCAAGAAGGGTATTCCGGGGCGGACCTCGTTCTCGTACGAAACCCAACTCGGCACGATCAACGGGACGGAGGACTTCCTTCGGTTCGACGAGACGGCTGATGTCCTCTACCGGACAGGCTTTACGCAGCAGCACCGTCTTAGTGGCAGCGGCGGCACGCCCGGCCTCAACTACAGCTTCTCCGGCTCGCTCGCCGGCGACGACGGCTTCCGAGAGGGTAATGAGCGGCAGCAGTACGGCCTGCGCACGTCGGTGGGTGGGCGCGTCTCGTCGGCCGTCCAATACACCGGCACCTTCGGCTTCAGTTCGGTCGACTTCACGCGCGACCTGAACGCCAACGACGGGCGCGCCTCGTTCGGCAACCTCGAAGGTGGCACGGAAGGCGACCTCTCGATGATGAACCCGGAGGAACTCCAGGTCATCGGCGACTCCATTCGCAACGTCGTCAACCTCTACGACCTCTCCGGGGACACCAAGCGGTTCCAGACCTCGCAGCAGCTCAACATCGCGCCGCGCGAGGACCTGACAATCAAAGCCATCGTTGGGCTCGACTACCGCGTCAACGTGGAGCAGCAGATCGAGAGCCCGGCCTTCCAGAGTGCTATCGGCCTGCCACCGACGGCCAGCCAGCTCCAGCGGGTGCAGCGCCGCTTCCTCGGCCTCACACTCGAAGGCACGGCGCAGCACCAGGCCCGCGTCGGTGACTTCTCATTCGTCAGCACGGCCGGGGGCCAAGTCTTCCGCGACGACGACCGCCAGGACGCGCTCGTAGCGACCAACATCGCCGACGGCACCACTTCGGTCAACAACGGCGCCGACCAGACAGCCATCGACTTCGACCTCGTGGTCGCCAACTACGGCGTCTACGTGCAGGAGAACATCGGCTACAAGGACCGCTACTTCATCGAGGGCGGTTTCCGCGCCGACGCCAACTCGGCCTTCGGCGAGGAAATCGGGCTCGTAGGCTACCCGAAGATCGGGGCGGCCTACGCGCTCTCGGCCGAGCCCTTCTGGCAGAACAGCGCCCTGCTGCGCTCGATTGCACCGAACCTGAAGTTCCGCGCCAACCTCGGCTTCGCGGGCAAATTCCCGACGCCCTTCGCCAACGACCGCCTCGTGCTGGCCTCGCCCTTCCTGGGCGAGATCGCCTACACGTACGGGCAGTTCGGCAACCCGGACCTGCGGCCCGAGCGCGTCCGCACCTTCGAGGCGGGTGCCGATATCGCCCTCGCCGACGGTCGCCTCGGCCTCGAAGTGACCTACTTCGACGCCAAGACGAGCGACGCGCTCTTCACCGTGCCCTTCGTACCCACGGCGGGCCGCGCGGCCCAGCTCTTCAACGTCGGCGAGATCGTCAACCGGGGCTGGGAGTTCGCGGCCAATGCCTTCCTCCTGGACCGGCGCAACCTCGACCTGCGGCTCAACGCCTCGCTCAACACGCTCACTAACGAGGTGACCGACAACGGCGGCACCGCGCCCTTCTCGGTCGGCGGCTTCACGTTCCTCGGCCAGTGGATCGAAGAAGGCAAGCCCGTGGGTTACCTCCGCGGCGACCGGCCCACCTTCGATGACGAGGGCAACCTCGTGGACGTGGAGCGCGACGCCGACCTCGGCAGCCCGCTCCCCGATGCCTTCGGGACGGTGGGCCTGAGCGCGACGTTCTACAACCGCCTCCGCCTGTTCGTGACCGGCGATTACCAGTGGGGCGCCCAGGGCATCGCCGTGGACGACGTGCTCCGCTTCTTCAACGGCCTCCAGGACGAGGATCGCTTCCCGACCGCGCCGGACGGCAGCGTCCCGGCCCTCAGTCAGGGGACGTTCTTCGACCTCGCCGGCGTCTGGGTGGAGAACACCGATTTCTTCAAGCTGCGCCTGATCTCGCTCAGCTACGACGTGCCCGAGCAGTTCTTCCGCAATCCTATTGCGCGCTCGCTCACGATCGGCTTCCGCGTCGTCAACCCCTTCAACTTTGTGTCGTCGTCCTTCGACCCCGAGGTGACGGGCGACAACGGGCAGAGCGGCGTGGGTGGCGTGCAGAACGGCGTCAACCTGGGGGTCTTCGGCTTCGGCACGGAGTCGCCGCCGCGCCAGTTCCTCGTCGATCTCCGCGTTGGCTTCTGAGGCGCGGTGGAGGGTGGGGCGGCACCCTCGGCCCGTGTCGCCTCGCCCCGCGCTTCCATCGTGCCCCCAATGGTCTAACCCTGCTTTGTCATGAATCCGCTGCTACGATCCGTCCTTCTCGCCGTGTTCGGTTTCGCCCTCCTCAGCGCCGCCTTTGTGGGCTGCGACCTGCTCGACCCGACCGGCGTGGAAAACCCCAATGTGAGCGAGGACGACTTCCTCAACTTCCCTGATCCGATGGCCGCCTGGCTGCGGGGGATGGAGCGGCAGATGTCGCTCGCGCTCAACAACCAGAACAACGATCTCGAGAGTTCCATCATCGCCACGGCCGAGATCGCCTCCGACAACTACGTCAACACATCCACGTTCTTCAACGCCTTCATGGACGCGCTCGTCATCGACCCGGCCGACGACGACATCGAGATCCCGCTCCGTGAGCTGAGCGACCTCCGCTCGACGGCGCAGTTCGGCCTCA
Organism: Rhodothermaceae bacterium; assembly: GCA_013003465.1. GTDB lineage: Bacteria > Bacteroidota > Rhodothermia > Rhodothermales > Rubricoccaceae > JABDIZ01. The sequence goes on along the minus strand of JABDIZ010000389.1, from coordinate 2,983 downwards.
CCCGCGTGGCGACGGCTGACGAGGGGACGACCGACAATCAGCGCGCCGAGCTGTGGTTCTTCAAGGGCATCGCCCACCTCTACATCGGCGAGATCTGGCACCTGGCGCCGCCCGACTCGGGCGCCGCACCCGTACCCTCGGCCCAGCAGTTTCAGCTCGCCGTCGACGCCTTCGAGCAGGCGCTCAGCCTGACGAGCGACGCCTCGGAGCAGACCGGCTACCGGATCGCGCTCGCCCGTGCCTACCGCGACCTCGGTGACCGCATCAATGCCCGCGCCCACGCCGAGGCAGCCATCGTCGAGAACCCGGACTTCGTCCGGTTCGCGGCCTACGACTTCACGAACGGGCCGGAGAACGACATGCAGTTCGCCATCTTCGGGCGAACGCAGAACGACCTCCAGCCCCTCCCGCGTCTCGACTTCCTCGATCCGAAGTTCTTCAATGGTGCGGAGGCCAACAGCGTGGACGATCAGGACACGGATGTGGCCTACGTCAAGGGCGAGGAGGCCTTCCTGATCCGCGCCGAGGTGCAACTCGCCGACGGCGACCTCGCCGGGGCGCAACAAACCCTCCGCGATCTCTTGGACGTAGTCGCAGGTCGTGCTGAGCGCGAACTCGAAGACTTCGACGACCCGCGCGAGAACCGCGACGGCAGCCAGCGGCCCCGCGCGTCTGACTGGGTCGTGGCCGCCTCACCGAGTGCACCGTTCCGCGCCGGCCTCGTGCTCGAACGCGATGCAGAGGTGAACATCCCGGTCATCTCGGGTACGTCCATCACGGCGGCCGACATAGACGCGCTGAGCGATCTCGACGAGGCCTTGCGAGTGCTCTACTTGATGCGCCAGGAGATCTTCATGGCCGAGGGGCGGCGCATGGTAGACCTCGGCATCAAGTGGCCCGTCCCGCAGGACGAGATCCTCGTCAACGAGAACATCACCGAGGGAGACCCGGCCACGCTGCCAATCGTCCCGGACTTCCTCCCGGCGACGGAGATGGACGCCTTCACGCTGGACGAGGCCGCACGCCAGGTGACCATCCTGCACGACCTCAACCAGGTCCTCGTGGACAACAAGGCCTCTGATCTCGTCCTCCCCTTCCACTAAGCGCGTCGGCAGGGCTGGACTACGCGGGCGGGTGCCATCGCCAGGGCGCCCGCCCGTTATGCTGTGTGCTCAACCCAAGGCTGCGATGGCCGCAACGGCGCGCAGCACCTCGTCGTCGTTGTTGATCAGGCTCGGGGCGAGGCGGGCGTAGGAGACGCGGTAGGGGCTCACGCTGGCAATGATGCCCCGATCATGGAGGTGCCGCACGACCTGATGCGGCGTGTACCCGTCCACCTCAAAGCAGATGATGCCACCGGAGAGGCTTGGGCTCATCGGCGTGTGAAGGTGGACGTGCGGCAGCTCGGCGAGGGCTTCTTTGGCGAGCGTGTTCAGGCCGTGGATGCGCTCCTGAATCCGGTCCTTTCCAATGGCGAGGTGGAACCGGAAGGCTTCCCCGACTGCCCAGCGATGCTCGAACGAGTGGAAGCCGCCTGGGGTGAAGCGGCTCCCGATATCGATGCCCGAACTGAACGTGGGAATCACGGGGTCAACGGCCGCCCACGCGTGCGGCCGTCCCCAGATGAGCCCGGTGCCGCGCGGCCCGAACATCCACTTATGCGTCCCGGCCATCAGGAAGTCGCAGCCGAGGTCGTCCACCGTCACGTCGTCGATGCCAAGACCGTGGACGGCATCGGCACAGAGTAAGACGCGGTCGGCCTCATCGCGGCGGGCGTTCACCTCGGCAAGTGCCTGCGCCATGGCGCCGATGGGCAGCTTCACGCCGGTGGAGGAGTGGACCCACGTCACGGCGAGCACGCGCGTCCGGTCGGTGATGGCCCCGAGCATCCGTGCGACGACCTCGTCCACAGAAGTTTGGGCGGGGTCATCATAGAGGGCAACGCGGCGGACGGTCGCCCCGGTGCGTTCGGCGCGGTAGCGCAGGGCCGTTTCGGTTGAGTAGTGGTCATGGGGGGTGGTGAGTATCTCCTGGCCGGGGCGGAGCTTGAGCGTGCCGTAGATGAGGCCCAGCCCCATCGTTGTGCTGTCGGTGAGCGCAATGTGGTGTGGATCGGCGTGGAGGTACTCGCCGATGGCAGCGCGTTGTGCGCGCTCGGCCCACCCGACATGTTCGTACCAGTAGGTCGCCGGGTCCTCGTCGAAGCCGCGCCGGTGCCGCTCGATGGCCTCGGCGACCGGCTGCGGGTGGCTTGCGAGGAGGAACGAGGCGAGGTGGATGCGACTGCGTGTGAGTGGAAACTGATCGCGGACGCTGGCCCAGTCCGTCGGATCGAACGATGAGGCTGTTGGGGCAGGTGGCGGCGCTAGCGAGATCGTGCCCAGCACGGGCACCGCTCCGAGCGCTACGCCCGTCCTTCTGAAAAAGTCTCGACGTTGCATAGATGCCTCCGTGGTCGTCCAGGCGATTACTCATCAAGCCATTTGTCACATGATTCCCAATGGCTCAAAAAGTCTGCAAGGCCATTCGTGCTGACGATACAGACAGTTCTGGTGTAGTCACGATAGAGCACTTCGTCTATCGTCCGGCGAGGACCAGTGACTTTCAGGTTGTGTCTTAGGTCGGGGGACTGAGGGTAGTGGAAGTAGATCCAAGGCTCCTTCTTGAGATCGATTTGATCCTTGGTCAGGTTGCCGCTCTCTAAATCTGCCATTGAAATGTCTGTTGAGGATGTCCAGATTGTAGCAGTGGTTAGAACTACGGGCATGAAGGCCGCATATCGGCCGGATCCATAGGCAGGCGCTACAGGCTGAATGAGGACCCGTCCTGTTTCGCTCCACTCTGAACTCAACTCGATCAAGCCATTCAGGCCACGAAGGGCTTGTGTGACGGCGTCGTTGATCGCGCCCCTAGCGGGCCTCCCTTCTCCCTTTGCCGTGGACTTCAATTCAAAGGAGATGCGGTACACATTTTCCTCGCCACG
>JABDIZ010000375.1 GCA_013003465.1 Rhodothermaceae bacterium | reverse complement strand
GCGCAGCCCGCTCGGAGCACCCCCTTCGAGGTAGTCGGCGATGGCGGCGTCGTAAGCGGCGGTGTGGCCGAAGGCGGCGCGGGCGAGACGGTGCCGCGCGATCATGCCGAGCGTGCCATCCTCCGCTTCTAACTCATCCGCGAGATCGTCATACTGCGCGGGATCCGTCACCACGCCGACGTAGAACCAGTTCTTGGCGGCGGCCCGCACCATTGTCGGCCCGCCGATGTCGATGTTCTCGGCGGCGATGGCGTCGGTTACATCATCCTCGGCTACGGCTTTCGCGAAGGGATAGAGGTTCACCACCACGAGGTCGATCAGGCCGATGCTGTGTTCTTTGAGTTGTGCGATGTCGTCATGGTCGGTGCGGCGCGCGAGGATGCCCGCATGCACCTTCGGGTGCAGCGTCTTGACACGGCCATCGAGTAGTTCCGGCGAGCCGGTCACATCGGCTACGTCAGTGACGGGAAGGCTTGCCTCGCGAAGTGCGCGCGCGGTGCCGCCCGTCGAGAGCAACTCGATGCCGAGGGTGTGGAGCCGCCTGGCGAAGTCGGCGAGGCCGGTTTTGTCCGAGACGGAGAGAAGGGCGCGGCGGACGGGGTAGCGATCGGCAGGGGGCGGGAGGTCTTTGACGGAAATCATGGAGCGGGGAAGGGGGTGAGTGTCGAGGGGGCAGGCGGTCTAGGCCTCGCGGATCAGGACGCGGCGGTCCTCAAGGATCACGCGGTCTTCGGCGAAGAGTTGGAGAGCCTTCGGATACAGGTGGTGCTCCACCTGAAGCACGCGCGCGGCGAGCGAGCGAGGCGTATCGTCTTGCTTGACCGGTACCGGCTCTTGCAGCACGATGGGGCCGGTGTCGTACTCGGCGTCCACGAGGTGCACCGTGACGCCGGTCACGCGGCAGCCATGTTCGAGGACCGCTTCATGGATGCGCTGTCCGTAGAAGCCCTTGCCACCAAAGGCAGGCAGCAGCGCCGGGTGGATGTTGAGCATCCGGTGCCGGTACGCTTGCACCACCTCGGCCGGGATCTTCTTGAGGTAGCCCGCCAGGGCTACGAAATCGGCGCCATGCTGGGCCAGGACCTCGAGCAGCGCTTCGGCGAAAGCGCCTTCGCTCGCAAAGCCGGACGGCGGCAGCACAGCCACGGGCACCTCGGCGCGCTCGGCTTTCTCGATGGCGCTGATGCCCGGGCGGTCCGTGATGAGCAGGACCGGCTCGGCGTCGAGACGGCCCGCGCCGATGGCTTTGAGCATCGCGCCGAAGTTGGAGCCGCCCCCGGAGGCGAACACTGCAAGGCGAAGCGGGGCGGAGGAGCCGTGCATCATGACGAATGGGTGACGGGCTCTACGATCACCAGTGAGACGTTGCCCTCGCTGACTTCAAGTGATGCTCGAACACCGACAGGCAGCGTGCTCTTCTGCGGAAAGTGGCCGTACACGAGCCCGGAAGCGACGGGGCCAGGCACGCAGCGCGCGTAGTGCGCGAGCACATCCTTGAGCGAAAGCGAGGGGCGGTTCGCCGAGGGCTCCGCGTGGGTGAAGGCGCCGAAGACGAGGCCGCCGAGTCGCTCCAGCACGCCCGCCAGGTGCAGCCGCGCCAGCAAGCGGTCGATCTGGTAGGGCTTCTCGCCCACGTCTTCGAGGAAGAGAATCGTCCCCGTCAGATCCGGCAGATACGGGGTGCCGAGGAGCGCCGCCACCATCGTCAGGTTGCCGCCGAGGAGCACGCCCTCAGCCGCTCCGTCGTGCATGCCGTGGAGCGCCTCACCCTTGGGGCCGATTATTTTGACCGGCGTCGCGCCGCCTGCGAGGGCCCAAAACTGATCCTCGCTCGCGGCGTCCAGTGTAGGCCAGTCGGGGGCGACCATGGGCCCCGAAAGACCGGGCAGGCCCGTTCTGGCGTAGAGCGCGAGGTGAAGCGCGGTGATGTCCGAGTAGCCGATGACCAGCTTGGGATGCTGGCGTGCTGCGTCGTAGTCGAGCGTACCGAGGAGACGAAGAACACCGTAGCCGCCGCGGAGGCAGAAGATTGCATCGAGGTCTTTGCGGGACAGGAGCGTGTTGAGTTCCTTCGTGCGGGCGTCGTCGTTCCCGGCGAGGTAGCCGAAGGGCTCTGGGCTCATCGGCCGTACCGTTTCCACACGGAGCCCTCGTGCACGCAGGGCCTTCAGTCCGGCCTCGGCATCGGCGGGATCGAGGGCCGCGCTGGCGGGCGCAGCGACGGCAACGCGGCTCTGACGGGTGAGCGGACGGGGGCGAGGCACGGAGCGGTGGGCGAGGGGGCGGCAAGATACCGCGCCGGTCCGTGCAGAAACGGTGCCCTTCGCATCCAACGCCGCGGAGGGTCCGTACCTTCCGGCCATGCCGTCGGCTCGCACCGGTTTTCGTCTGGCACTCGTGCTCACGCTCGTGGTGAGCACGCAGAGTTTGCTCATCGTGCAGGGGGCGTTTCATCTCCGGCGCGACTTCATCGCGCAGCGCCTGTGCGTCAACCCAGAGACGGACTGCGACGGCTCGTGCTACCTCAAGGAGCGCATGCTCCACCACGGGCATCAGCACGACGACCGCGTGGCGCCGCCGGCGCACGAACACGACGGCCCCACGAAGGTAGCGCTGCTGGAGATCGCCCTCGCGGTGCAGGCCCTTCTGCCCCCGCAGCCACCCCTCGGGGGCACGGGTAGCGATCAGGAGTACGTGATTCGTCCTGATCAGGTGCCGCGCGCGATCTTCGCTGTCGAGGTCTTTCATCCGCCCCGCATCGGGTGAGTCTGCACGCTTCGGCGTGCCTGGTTTTTTGCGCAGCCTGTGTCTGGGCTGCTTCTTCCGACTCACCGGGCCTCCATCTGAGGTCCGCATCCGATGCACCAAATGCAACTCGCACGTTTGATCGTGTGCGCGCTTACCGTGGGGCTTTCCGCCTCCGCCGCGCACGCCCAACCCTGGACCTCCCACCGCGCCGATGGACACGCC
>JABDIZ010000363.1 GCA_013003465.1 Rhodothermaceae bacterium | reverse complement strand
GCTTCCGATGGCCCGTCATCGTAGGCGAGTTGGACCCGGTACGTGGTGCGATTGGGCAGCGTCTCGGCGCCGGCCATCAGGTAGGCGAGCGCGCCCCAGCGGTCTTTGCGCTCATCGGTCAGCGCCTCACGCATGTCGGCCGTGAAGCCCCCCGAGCACAGGTTGATCGCGAAACAAGGGGCCTCCTCTGCACACTCGACCCGAATGACCTCCATGACCCGACGGATGCCGCGCCCGATGAGGGCCAAGGCTTGTCCGGCATGCAGCGGGACAGCGAGCGTGCGCGCGTAGTCGTTGTCGGTGCCGAGCGGCAGCACGGCGAGGTCGGGCCGATCGGCCGCGCTCGTGCCGATGGCCATGAGCGCATTAACTACGAGGTGCACGGTCGCCTCCGGCCGCCGCAATCACGTCGTAGCCCTCCCGCGCGGCCTCGGCGACAGCTTCGTAAAGTGCCTCGGGCGATGTTGGCTCCACCAGCGTGAGGTCGTCGCGCATGGCAAGCGACTGCTGCACTGACCTGAAGTCGGTGGCGTGGCCCGCGCTGGGGTTGTGAAGGATGCAGATGCGCATGAGCGGCTCCGAGAAGGGCTGCTTCAACGCAGCGAGGTCCCGTCCGTGCCCGGCTTCTCAGCCGGTGCTCTGCATCGCCGCCGCGATGCCGTTGAGCGAGACGAACAGCGCGGCACGGAGCGCCTCGGCGGCCTCTCCATCGGCGCCTCCGGCTCGCCAGCGCCGCATCAGGTCGAGTTGGACGAGGTTGAGTACGTCGGTGTAGGGATTGCGGAGGCGAATCGACTTCTCGATGACGGGGCTGTGCGCCAGCAGCCGTTCTTGTCCGGTGATGCGTAGCAACGCACGCTCGGCTCGCTCGAATTCGTCCACCAGCGTCTCGTGGACGGGTTCGTCTGCCATCGCGGCGTAACGCCGAGCGATCACGAAGCGCGCCCGCGCCATCTCGCGGAGGGCGTTACCCGCCACGGCCTGGAAGAACGGCCAGTCGGCGTGCATCGCCTGGAGTTCGCCCGCTGCCTCGGCATCGGCGGCGAGGGCGTTCGCCAGGCCCTGGCCCACGCCATACCAGCCGGGCACGGTGTAGCGCGGCTGCGTCCAGCCGAAGACCCACGGAATCGCGCGGAGGCCTTCGAAGTCCACCTCGGAAGCGGCCTTGCGCGAGACGGGCCGCGAGGCCATCGGCAGCCCGGCGATGTGCTCGATGGGCGTGGCGGCGAGGTACCACGGCCAGAAGTCCGGCGCGTCGATGAGCGCGCGATAGGCGTCCATCGATCGGTCGGCGATCTGCTGCATCAGCGCACGCTGCGGATCGACTGTCGGCCCCTCGTAGGCCTGCTCGCGGGAGGCCTGCGCAGGCGCCTCGGCGAGGGCGCCCAGTTGCGCGTGGACGATCTGTTCGAGGTGCCGCCGCGCGATGCCGGGGTGGGCGTAGCGGAACGAGATGACTTCGCCCTGCTCCGTGAAGCGGATGCGGCCGTTCTGCGCCTCGGGTGGCATGGCGCGGATGGCCTGGTTGGCCCGCCCGCCGCCGCGCCCGACCGTACCGCCACGCCCGTGGAAGAACCGCAGGTCTACGTCGAAGCTGTGGCAGACGCGAGCGATGGCGCCCTGTGCTTTGTGCAACGCCCAGTTGGCCATCCAGTAGCCGCCGTCCTTGTTGGAGTCGGAGTAGCCGAGCATTACCTCCTGCATCCGCCCTCGCGAGACAAGGTGACGGACGTACACCGGGTTCGTGAAGAGCTGCTCCAAGAGCGCCTCGGCATGCTCCAGATCGGCGATGGTTTCGAAGAGCGGCGCCACGTCCAGCGCGCTCTCCACGCGGCCGTCGGCCAGCAAGCGCCACAGGCCCGTCTCCTTGAGCAGCAACAGGACCTCCAGTACGTCACTGACGGCGTCGGTCATCGAGATGACGTACGAGCCGAGGGCTTCGGGCTCGCGCCGCAGCGCCTGCCGCGCGATGAGCAGCACGTCGAGCACCCGGCGCGTGTCTTCGTGCAACGCCGGGTCCGGCGGGAGCAACGGGCGCGGGTTGCGGAGTTCGGCCGAGAGAACGAGCAGGCGCTCCGCTTCATCGAGCGCCGCGTAGTCCTCCATCACGCCCGCAAGGCGCAGCAGATCCGCGACGGCGGCTTCGTGGACACGGCTGTGCTGCCGCAGATCGAGCGCGGCGAGGTGGAAGCCGAAGGCCTCAGCCTGCACGCGTAGGTCGGCGAGCGGCCCCTCGTCTGCGAGGGCGCCGAGCCCCGCCTCGCGCAGCGCGTCGGCGAGGAGCACGAGGTCGGCCCGGTACTCTGTCGCGCTGTAGGCGAGGAACTCGCCCGAGGGGGCATCCAGCTCGTCGAGCAGGCGGTCGAGCTTGGCCTGCATCAGCATCAGCTTGAGGCGGACAGGCTCGTGCCTGTTCTGCCGCCAGCGGCGCTCGGGCAGATCCACCACGGCGCGGTCGGCCTCGATGGAGTCGCGCAGCGCACCGGGCACGGGCGTCTGCCGATCCGAGGGCGAGAGGACGAGACGGAGCGCATCGAGCGCGCGGCGGTGGAGCAAGAGGGCGTCTTCTCGGTGCACCCGGAGCGTCCACGCCGTCACCTGCGGCGTCACGCGCGGGTTGCCGTCGCGGTCGCCGCCGATCCACGAGCGATACCGCAGAAACGGCGGGAGGGCCAGCGCCTCCTCGTCCTGTTCGCCGCCGTAATACGTGCGGAGGGCACGACGCAGGTCGGCGTGGATGCGCGGTACGGTCTCCCACACGCTCGTGCCGATGAAGTAGAGCCCGTGGCGCACCTCGTCCTCGACGGTCACAGCCGCGGGGCGGATCTCGTCGGTGGCCAGGAGCAGGCGGATCGCGTTCTCGATGGCGCGGACGAGGGCGTCCTCTTCGGCGGGTGTCGTGTCGGGTGCACGGAGCGCTTCGAGCAGGTCGGCGATGCGCTGCTGGTGGAGCAGGATGGTGCGGCGCCGCGCTTCGGTCGGGTGCGCAGTGAACGTCGGCTGGATGTCGAGGCGCTGGAGCAGGGTGCGCACCTCGTTCAGCGCTTTCCCTGCCGTCTTTAGTTCATGGACGGCGTCGGCGACAGACTCGCCGCGCGGTGCGTCGTCGGTGGCGGCACGGGCCCGCTCGCGGTTAATTCGCACGATCTCCAGTTGCTCGGCTTTGTTGACGAGGTGGAAGAACGTCGTGAAGGCGCGCAGGACCGCCGTGAGCGTGTCGAGCGCCTGCCCGGCAATCAGACGGGCCGCCTCGTCGTGCTTGGCCGCATTGTTCGTTCGGGCGGCGTCGCGACAGAGGCCGCGCAGGTCTTCAACGAGCCGGAACGTGTCCTCGCCGTAGCGCTCGCGGATCGCTCGGCCGAGGAGCGCGCCGAGCAGGTTGACTTGGCGCGAGAGCGGGACGGAGATGCCTTCGCCTTCGGCCTCGACCACGAGACCATCGGGAAGTTGAGCGGGAAGGGACACGGTGGCGATGATGAAGTGCGCCCGCAAGATAGAGGAGGCTTCTGAACTCTAGCGACCCGTTACGCCAGCCCTCAGAGCCACCGACGCACACGGGCGCTGTAGGCCATGTAGTCCACTCCGAAGGCGCGCGTGAGGTAGGCTTCCTCCCGCCGGATGACGAGCAGCCAGAGCGCGGTGAGGACACCGGGCAGCAGCACGAGTGGCCAGAGCACAGTCGCCCACAGCGCCAAGCCGATGTACATCGCCGTGAGGGCCACATACATCGGATTTCGGCTGAACCCATATGGCCCGCGCGTGAGCAGATCGGTCGCCGGACGGTTGGGTACGATGGCCGTACGTGCCGAGAAGAACGTCCATAGGGCCCAGCCCAGCAGCAGCGCCCCGGCCAGCACGAGCGCCCATGCCAGCACGATGATGCCGAAGCCGAATCCTGTATCCGACGACACCGGCATCAGGCGATGCAGCAGCAGGCCTCCGCCAAAACCGAGGGCGAACAGGAACGGCGGCGGGAACGGCACACCGGGCGAATCGGGAGCGGAGTGGGCCATACGTCTACGGAAGGGATGGCGCTCACTTGACGGAGAGAGCAGCGGAACGTTGCGCAGGCCGACGCGGCGTCATGCCTCCCTACAGCGCTCACACGGGCACCACGCCCGGAGGTCGGTCCAGCGGTAGAAGCCCGAGCGGTGCCCGTCGCCCCAGGTGATCTGCGCGGCGTAATTGCCCGACGGCTCCACGGTCTTGATCTCGTACATCATGAGCGCGGGCAGCCGAAACACCACCGGATCCACGGACTCGGCCATCTTACCGTGCCCGCCGCGGCACTCGACGCACGGGCACGCCTGCCGCAGGCCCTCATAGGAGAACGACGAGGCGTGTCCATCGCCCCACTCCACCGTGAGCGTCTGCGCCTCGTGATCGACGGCGAGGCGAACGGGCGTGGTGTTCATCCGTCGTCCTCGCCACGCAGGCGTGCCAGCGTCTCGGCGTCGAGGAGGTCGGCAAGCGTGGATCCCCCCGAGTGGGGCCGCTCGCGCTTCTTCTCTTTCTTAGGAGCACCGATGTTCTTAGGAGCACCGATGTGCGGAGCAGACTGCTTCTCCGGCTGCACCGGAGGCGCTGGGGCGGGCGAGGACAAATCCATCACCTTCGTAAAGACGAGGCTTGCCTGCTTCTGCTTGCGCTTCCATGACGCAGGCTTGGCCTTCGATGGGCCTGAGGACAGGTCTAGCGTGAAGCCGTCCGGCTGCGCGGCGCGGCGCTCGGCGGCATCAGGCGTGGCCTTTCCCGCCTGCGCAGGGGCAGACTCGGGCGTGTTCGGGCGAGGCGACTCAGGCATACAGAACGGGGATTCGAACGAGACGGAGCCCAAACTACGGCCTCCGAAACGGCGTATCAGTCGTCTACGGGCTCCGTCGTCGTTTCCTCATCAAGCCTCGGGTTCTCTCCGTCGCCGCCAATCGCCATAGCCAGGTGCTCAGGCGATGCGGGCGCCTTCTCTTCGTCGGACGGCGCCGAGCGCAGCACGACGCGGAAGACGCTGCCCTGACCCTGCAGGCTCGTCACGGTGATCTGCCCGCCCATCAATTCGACGAGGCGCTTGGTCAGCGTAAGTCCGAAGCCGGAGCCGGAGCGTTCGTGTCCGCCTGCTTCCAGGTGTTCATCGTCCAGGAGGTGAGGAAGCACCTCCGGGTCGATGCCGACGCCGGTATCCTGCACCTCGATGCACACCCAATCGTCCTCGGCACTCACGCGGACACGAATGCCGCCCTGTTCGGTGAACTGGAAGGCGTTGGCCAGTAGGTGATCCAGCACGCGCGTGAGTGCATCGGCGTCGGCCCAGGCGTAGGCCTCCATGTCGGCGTCCTCAGCGAAGAAGGCGAGGTCGCGTTCGTCGGCCTGCGCCTGGTAGGCGCCCGCCACCGCATCCACTACCGACCCGATGGCCATGGGAGTCAGTTCCGGGGCGCCACCGCCGGTTTCGAGGCGGGCCACGTCCATGACCGCCGCGAGCGTGCGTAGCAAGCGCGTGCTGCTGCCGAGGATGGGATCGATCAGGTCGCGCGTCTCGGTTTCGCCTTCATCGGCGATCAGTTCGGCATAGCCCAGAATGGAGGTGAGCGCGCCGCGGATCTCGTGGCTCATGCTCGCCATGAACTGGCTCTTGGCCCGGTCGCGGAGGAGGGCGCGGTCGCGGTCGGCGAGGAGCGCCGCTTCGTTGCGGCGATAGACGCTCACATCGTGCAGAAGGAGTTGCACCACGGCCTGCCCGCCCAGGTGCACGGGCGCGGCCTGAAGATGAACATGCCGCTCCGCTCCCGTAGCATCCACCACTTCCACCTCGATGGGCATCGGCACTTCGTGCAGTGCGGCCGCAAGAAAGCGAGCGAGCCGCTCCGTGTGGGTCGGGGCGACGAAGGCGGCAAACCGCTGCTCGGTCACCGTCTCGGCCTCGAGGCCCAGAAGGGTTCGCGCGGCGGCATTGGCCGAGTACAGATCACCGGCGAGACCGGAGACCAACAAGGTTGGGGCCGGGGCGTGTTCCACGACGTCAGCCCAGGGGCTGTGCGCCCCAGCCTCGGCATCGACCGGGCGCAGTACGACGGCCAGCGGAGCCAGCGCGGTGCGCACCGCCGCCTGGTCCGCCTCGTCCCACGCCGTCGGTGCATCGAAGAGGACCAGCCCCGAGGCGCCCGGCACGGTACAGCCGATGAGGTGCTTGACGGCCTGCTCAGCGGCCCAGGCATCGAGCGCCTGCGCGTCGAGCACATCGCCCTGTCGGGCGAGCGGTTCGGTGCCCTCGGCATTCCAGGAGGCCCGGACGATCGTGGTGCCGTCGGTGCTGGTGACGAGCACGGCGCGGGTCGCGCCTGCCGCGGCGCCTACATGCCCGAAGGCCTCTGCGAGCGCCTTGGGCTCCTGTGCCAGCATGGCGGCCGCTTCCAGGGCGGCTGTGGCCAACGCGTTATGCAGGGTCAGCGCCACTTTTGCGTCCTGATGATCAGCCTGGAGGTGCTGCAACTGCAGCATCGGTTCGACGAGCGCGCCGAGGTCCACGAGCATCGCCAGCCCTTCCCCGTTGAGTTCCTGCGGCGTGGCGTCGAGGATGGCGAGGGTGCCGAGGGTGAAGCCCTCGCGGCTCTTGAGCGGGACGCTCGCGTAAAAGTGGGCCTGCTGCTCACCGTGGACGAGCGGATTCTTGGCAAAGCGCTCGTCCTCGGACACGTCCGGGATCGAGATGGGCAACGAGGGACCGACGGGCCGTTCGAAGAACACCGCGTCGTCCGGGACACTGGCGGCATCGAAGCCGAAGGCCACGGCGAGCCGCTCGGTGTTGTCTTGGCGCAGCGTCAGCGCCGCATAGGTCACGCCGTAGAGTTGGGCGGCCACGCGGACGAGGCGCTCCAGTTCGCTCTCGCTGATTTCGTGGTCGAGGACGAAAAAGCGCTTGAGCGCATCGAGGCGCTGCTGGTCGTCGGGCGCGATAGGCATAGAGCGAGGGGCAGGCGTGGCGGGCGCGCGTGGTATCGGCCAACCCCGTGGAGAGTTTAGCGCCGTTTCTCGACAGCCGACCGCTGAACGTCGTTGTGGAGAATCGACAGGGCACCATCCCTCTAACGCGGTGCAGCCGTGCGCGTCTCTTCTCTGTCTGAGAGCGGGGGTTGATCCTCGTCTAGGCCGAGAAACTCGCGGAAGACCCGTCGGCGGGCGCGCAAGCGCGTTAGCCCTTGAGCGCTTTCGGGATCACGAGCCAGCGCAGGGTGCCCCCACCCCACGCCACATCCTCCCAGCGCTCCACCTCGAAGTCGATGCAGGCAAGGGCGGCCGTGGGCATCTCCACCGTGCCGCCGCCGATCATCTCCTCGACGGCGGCGGACCACGTCGGCTCGTGCCCGGCGAGCAACAGCACATCGGCTGCATCGTCGGTGTTGACGATGACAGCCCCTACATCGTCCAGGCCACAAGCGTAGAGCCGATCGGTCTCGTGGATTTGTGCCGTCCAGTCGCCTGCTTCATACGCGAGTTGCAGCGTAGTGCGGGCGCGGACGGCGGTGGAGGTCACGCAGACATCCGGGAGAGGCCCCGCTTTGGCCAGGAAGCGGCCCATCCGCTTGGCGGCCTTGATGCCGCGCTTCGCCAGCGGACGCTCGTGGTCGCGCCCGTAGTCGGCATCCCAATCGGACTTGCCGTGACGCAGGAGGAGGACGGTTTTCACGACAATGAACCTACTGGGCAGGCGTCGTCCCGGACGGGCCGGGAATGAGCGGGATGGGCGTCGTCACGTCGGGAATCTGCTGACCCGATTTCGCCGCGATGTAAAACGTGATGATGAACGCCACGACGCCGACCACGAGCCCGATCATGAACATGGTGTAGGCCACGCGCAACAGCTTGTACTTCTTCTGCAACACGAGCCCGAGCCCGTAGATGTCCATCATCATGTTGCGATAGACTGCCCCGCCGTCGATGATGATCTCCTCCATGCCCGATAGGAACTCGTCGCGCGAGAGGTGGGCGAAGTTGCCGAAGAAGAGCAGATTCGCGGCCTTGTTCTTCACGTCCTGGAGCGTCACCTCGTGGCTCTGCACGCGCGGTCGTGCGGCCAGAATGGCGAAGACGAGCGAACTGACGCACCCGAGCAGCAGCAGCGTCGTGGGGAAGAGCAGCCACGGGTTGGTGTCGATGCCGGGCGCGATGGAGGCGAGCAGGATGGAGATGATCAGGCCGTTGATCGAGATCATAATGTTGGCCTTGGCATCGGCGAGCGACGAAAGGTCCATGTTGGTCCGGTAGGACGTGCGGAACATGGTCTCGACGCCGCGTTTGGAGCCCATCTTCTTGAGGTCCTTCTCCAGCTTAGCGCGCTTCTTCGCATTCTTGGCGAGGGCCTCCTCGGCCTCGGCCCGCGCCTTCGCGGCTTCCGCCCGCGCGATCTCAGCCTCCGCCCGGATCTGCTCTACGGGCTCGTCGGCGTTCTCGGCCATCGCCTCGGCGCGTTCGAGCCGAGCCTGGGCTTCTTCGGCGCGAGCCTCGGCGGCTTCCGCCTTGGCCTCCGCCTCTTCTACTGGCGAGCGCGCGTTAGCCTCGGAGGCCTCAGGGATTTGGGTCGCAGCGTTGGGAATAGCCATCGGGTGTGGGAGCGTGGGATGGATGCGGTTCTACGCCTCAGTACAGGAAGTTGAGCCCGATGTTGACCAGCACGCCATCGTCGCCACTCGCAACGGTGCCCGTGAACACGAACAGATCAAGCGCGCTGAACCAGAGGCCACCGCCGTAGCCCTGGTGCCACACCGAAGACGACTCGTTGTCGGCCCACACGCGTCCGTTATCGACGAAGGCGAGCAGGCCCACGTCGGTCGGGACAAAGTAGCCGAACGCGTTGAAGAGCTTGGTGCGCACTTCCACATTCTGGTAGAAGGCAGTCCGTCCGCTGTAGCGCTGCCGCACGAGCCCGCGCATCGTCGACTGCCCACCGAGCGTTTCAGCGGCATAGAACGGGAACGTATCGCCGATGAGGTGCCCGGCCCCAGCCCGCGCGGCCAGCGTGAATTGCGGGCTCAGGCTCGGCGAGATGTAGAAGGCCAGGTCGCCGCCGACGCGCCCGAAGGTCGGCGCGGCATCCGAGAGGCCCGCGTGCAAGCCACCCTCGGCGGTAAAGCGGAAGCCCTGGCGCGGGTTCGCCGGTACGTCGAGGCTCTGGAAGGTCAGCACGGCCTGCAGATCCGCAAACGCTTGCGCGTCGAAGGCCGACGCCGGGAGCATGGTCATGCCGATGAAACGCGCCGGGTCGTTTTCCACCTTGTAGTAGGAGGCGCCCACGCCGAACTCACCCACGATCAGGTCTTCGATGGAACGGACGAGTGCCAGCGCGCCTGTCGCCTCGGTGATGTCCACGTTGAAGAACGAGTTGGTCATGCCCAAGTCGGCTGTCTCGTTCCCGAACCCATAGAAGTTGCGGACGTAACGCGGCGTCGAGGCGGCTGCGTCGAGGGTCACATCCCAGTCGGGCCCCAGCACATCGAAAAAGTGGCCCCGGTAGGAGCCGCGGAGTCCGCCGGTGGAGGTAGCGACAGCGCCTTCGAGGTAATGCGTCGAAGCCCAGGGGTGGCGCCGGAAGCCGGGCCGCATGGCGCTGCGGCCCAGCCCGAGCACGGCGCCGTCGGTGCTGTTGTATCCCAGCACGGGATAGAAGGCCCCGCGCGGATGCTTGAAGTCCAGCGGATCGTAGCGGTTGTTGCGCGGCGCATCGTTGAGAGACAGCGAGGCCCGCCCGCGCTCGGTGATGGTGTTGCCGTTCTCCGTGTCGTAGAAGATGAGGGCGCCGCCGGCCGTGTTGTTGGTGAACGTGTCCTCGCCCGCCCCGCCGATGACGCGCACACGGATCGCCCCGTCGTTGTCGCCTTCGATGAAGAAGAAGTCGCCTGCGCCGAGGCCGTAGAGCCGGATTTCGTGGGTTTCGCGCGGATCGAAGCGGCGCTGGTAGAGCACGCGCTGCCGCTCGGCGTCGCGGTTCGAGTCGTACACGGTCACCTCGGTGAAGCCACCTTCGTAACGCGTCACTTCGAAGCGCTCGCGCTTGTTGGAGCCGATCACATCCACAATCTCCGCCTGAATGTGGTACACGTCTTCTGCAACCTCCGGCAGTTCGTCGCGCCGCTCCTTGAGCGTCTCGACCATCATGGCCCCGTAGGCATCGTAGACGGCATCGGGCCAGGTGCGGAATGCCGCCTCGATGGCCTCATCGGTGAGGCTCGCGCGGATGGCCTCCGCCTCGGCCACCCAATCTTCCTCCAGCATCTGGTTGGCGAAGCGGCGGTCGAGCGGAATGCCGCTCGTGGTCAAGCCGCGCAAGTTGCCGTAGCCCCCGGTAAAGGTCTGGAGCTTGGGTTCCACGGTCTGGGCAATGCTCGGAATGAGACCATTGAGCCGGTAGAAGGCGAAGTCCCGATCGCGCGGGATCGGCCGGTAGATCTTGCCGTCGGTGCGGGCATCGCCTTCGAGCGAGGGGTCCAGTTCGAACGGTTCGTACGAAGCCCAGCGCCACTGATCCGGGTGCCGGTCCCAGTCGCTCAGCAGCATGTCGAAGAGGCGACTCTTGACGAAGAAGCGCTGGTCCACGAGGTGGTCGTTGTCGCCCTCCACGTCCTCGAGCATGGACGGCGACGACACCACATTCTCGGAGGCCCCGAAGTTGGGGAAGTCCGACATGTCGTCATCGGGGCGCATCTCGAAGAGGGCGAGCGAGTTGGCGAACGTCTCGCGGTAGGCGCCCAGGCGCGGGTCGTCCGGGACGAAGACGAGGCGCGGGTTGGTGTGATAGACGCCCACAGCTTCAGCCAACTCGGCCACGGCGGTCGCACCCCACGGGATCGTCGCGCTCGTCAGTTCCTGAATGATGTCGGCGATGATGGTACGGCGAAGCACCTCGGGCAGCGTCCGCCCCGGGATCTTCTGCAACTGCCGCAGCGCGTACTCGCGCCCCTCTGCATCGGCGAGCCGGAGCGAAACCGTCTGCATTCCACCGCCGCGCTTGACCGGCGTGAGCCCACCGTTCATCGAGAGATCCAGCACCGGAAATTCGACCGGCGTAGACCACGCGTCGCGGTAGCCACTGCCGACGAAAAACTGCCGGAGCCCGCCCGCAGCATAATCGGGGTTGATGGCCTGCACGACGGTCGAGTCGGCGTAGTTGGGCAGCGCGGCGGGGTCCACATCGGGAATCTCGTCCGGCACCTCTTCGCGCGGGGTTTCGCGGAGCTGCTGCCGGAAGACGACGGTGCTCTCGCCGGTCTCTTGGACCTGCATCACATCGAGCCAGATGGAGGCGTCGTCCATGTAACGGAGGCGCATGAAGCCCCGCTCGGAGGCGGCGAAGGCTGCCCCGCGCCCAGAGGCAACCGGGTCCGCATCGGCGGCCGAGCCGCTGACGAGGTAGTGCTGCGTCCGCCGAATGGATTGCTCGATGGGAAAGACCTGAAGACTCAGGTCGTGCGCGGCAGCATACACCACGCCGTCGTAGGCCAAGAAGATCTCGTCCAGCGCGCTGCGGAGATCGCGGTAGCGCGCGTTGGCGAGGTCCTGACGCGTCCCGACGAACTGACGGAAGAGCGGCCTGATGGAGCCGATCACGGGCGGCAGCAGGTGCTGCGTGAAGGTCGAGTAGCCTCCGTATGCGCCGTTGGTTTCGAGGGGATGATGCCCGACGACCAGCACGTTCTCGTCGTCGTACTCCCGGAGGGCGTCTTCGAGCGCGAGCACCATCTCGAAGGGGTTCTCGACCTCGTAGTCCCCTTCGTCGTCGTCGAACTTGCCTGCGTCGCCATCAGGGCGGGGATCGCTGGTGAGCCACCACGCGGTATCGATGAGCACGAGCACTAGGTCGTCGGTCAGTTCGAGGACGACCGGACCCGGGCGCGCATCGCCGGGTGCCATCACATCGCCGCGGCCCAGGCGGTCTTCCAGCGCGTCTTCCAGCCGCTCGACCCCTTCCTCACCCAATTCCCAATCGCGATCGCCCGGGACGGCAAAGACGCGACCGTCGTAGGCCTGCACGGCTTGTGCCAGCCGCTCTAGACGTTGCTCGGCATCCGCGCGCCCTACTGAGGACGAGTCCGGCATGCCCTCGGACACGAGGTCGCCGAGGAACACGACGGCACTCGCTTCGCCTGCACGCGCCAGTTCGCGCGAGAGGGCCTGGTAGACCAACGCGGGGGCGTCCGGCGTACCGTAGCCGGTGTTGCCTAACAGGAAGACTTCGTAGGCGACGCTGATCTCCGAGGGCGCGGGAGCGGCATCCCAGTTCTGGTAGTCACCCGCCACATAGGTGCGCGTAGCGGCACACCCCACGAGGAAGAGGCACACGAGGAGGAAGGCAGCAGGAGAGTGGCGGAGCATCCGGCGCATCAGGGCGTCTGTTCGTTGAAACGGAGTAAGGTAGCTGCGCCACGCCGACTTTCATTGGCGATGAACAGCGTCCCGTCCGGGAAAAAGGTGAGGCCCTCGGGCTGCACGAAGAGCCGGTCCGGCAAATCCACCACGGTCACCAGAGCCCCATCAGGGTCTAGAACGGCAAGCGCCTTCCGGACGGACGAGATGATGAAAATCTGACCGGTGCGGGGGTGGATGCTGAGCGCGGCGGGCTTGAACGGTTGTCCTTCAGAATTGAGCGCTCCCCGGTTTAACAAGAATGCCGGTTCCTCGTCAAGGCTGCGCGTGTCCAGATCGAAGGAGTAGATCGCCCGCACATTGCCGAGGCGTCGCCCAGGTCGCTCTTTGCACGCGATCAGGAGGCGGTTGCGAGCCGCTTCATAGGCGAGTCCCTCTGCGTCACAGCCATCGTGGAGCGCCGTATTGACGGCCTCGCTAGGCGAACGGGCGCTGGTCGAATCGTTTACTTCATAGAGAGCCCCGTTGCTCTTGAGCACCCAGACGGCTTCGCCAACCTGCTCGATGCCTTCGTAGTCACCGTCCTCGGCAAAGCGCCGCTCGCCCTGCACCCGGCCTGTCTGCCGATCTAGGGTGAAGAGGATGCCCTCCTCGTCTTGGATGGCTCCTAGATGGCCTTCACCAAGCGCCGTCAGGCCCGAGATCTCACGGAGCGAGCCAGGGAAAGCGAATGCTGTGTCCGGCGCATTGAAGCGGTACGGTACCGGATAGGTGACCCCAGCAGTCGTGTCGATAGGCAGCGCCGGGGGCGACGACGGTGCCTCATCGGATGTGCAGGCAGACGCGAACACGCTGAGCAGCGTGAGCAGGAAGGCAAGACGCTTCATGACCCGGAAAGGTCGGGCACACAACCTTGCCGGGCAAGCGGAAGCGCAGGATGAGGACACCTCGCCCGCTCGCTGATGCGTTGAATGGAGCGCACCAACGGGCGCATCTTTCTGTTTTCTTTGCGTCCCCAAGACCCACTTTGTCTACCTTTCTCGCCCGTAACAATCCCGGCCTTTCGGTTTGTGATTGGATTTGCTCTACCTCTGTCATGCGTACGCTCTACTTCCTCTGCCTCATTCTGCTGCTCGGCCTCGGGATGGCCTCCGGCCACGCCCAAGACGCCACCCCCTACTTCACTGTGGAGCTGGAAGAGATCTCCGTCCTGAATGCTCCTGCACTGCACTCCTCGGCTGTGGGGCAGCACAATGGGCTCTGGGTCTTCGTGACGGGCCGCACCAACGGCCTGCACGACCTCGGTGTCAACTCGGACGCCTTTCCCGACGAGTTCGCCAACGGAGCCGTCGTCGTCTACGATCCGATGAACGATCAGCGCTGGACAGCCTCGCTGGATGGCCTCGCTGACAGCCTCGCCGACCCACTCCGCTCGACCAACTCTCAGTTTCACCAGGCAGGCACAGTCCTCTATGTCATCGGAGGCTATGGCACCAGCACGGCAGCCGGAGAACAGATCACCTTCGATACGCTGACCGCCTTTGACCTGCCGGACCTGATCGCGGCGGTTCAGAACGGAACCGACCTCAACCCGCACCTCCGTCAGACGAGCGATTCCCAACTGGCCGTAACCGGCGGACACCTCATTGAGCACAACGGGCGCTATCACCTTGTCGGGGGCCATCGTTTCGATGGACGCTACCTCGGCGGGGCGTCCCAGGCCTACACCGAGGCCATCCGCAGCTTCACCCTCACGGACGACGAAATGGCGCTCACGCTCTCTGACTTCACCGAGCTAAGCGATGCTGAAAATCTGCACCGCCGCGATGGCAACGTGGGGCCGGTCGTCTACCCGGATGGACGCGAGGCCTTCGCGCTCTACGGCGGCGTCTTCAACGCCGCAACGCGGCCTTATCGAACCCCGATTTATGTAGATGACGGGGGCTTGACAGCCGAGGCCTTCGAGGCTCAGTTCGGTCACTACACGGCTCCGCTCCTGTCACTCTACGACGCCGATACCGAAGCCATGCAGACGGTCTTCTTCGGGGGGATGGGCCAGTTCTTCGTGGAATACCCCGGCACCGATTCGAGCCATGTAGCCGAAGACATCTTCGTTCCGTTCATCGACGACGTGAGCGTACTCGCACGCAGCAGCGATGGCACCCTCGCAGAGTTTGTGCTGGACAACGTACGCATGCCGGGCTTGCTCGGCACCAACGCCGCCTACTTCCCCAACCCCGCCGTGCCGACGTATGACAACGGCGTCGTCATGCTGCGCGAGTTGAGCGGACGCACGCTCGTCGGACACATCCACGGCGGCATCGAGTCAGATATGCCCAACGCAGGCTTGTTGGGCGGCAACACGTGGGCCAGTGACCGCATCTTCGCGGTCTGGATAACCCCGCTCGTGACGCCTTCCCTCGAAGACGAACAGCCCGTGGCCTTCACGGTGAGTACGGCTTCGCCCAATCCTTTCCGTGCACAGACGCGGCTAACCGTTACCCTCGCGGAAGCACAACCGCTCTCTGTCGACGTATTCGACCTCATCGGGCGCCGCGTGGCGCAGGTACACGACGGCCTCCTGAACGCCGGTCGGCACACGTTCACACTCGATGCACAGGCCTGGCCGAGCGGCATCTACGTCGCGCGCGTGAGCGGCTCCTCGGGGTCGACCACGCAACGGTTGGCGCGGCTCCGCTAACCGAGCGCGTCTCCCACCTTCGCGATCAACACGGTCACGTCGTCTACGAGCGGGACCCCATCGGCGAAGGCGTTCACGTCGGCGCGGAGAACCGTGAGCAGCTCCGGTGCCGTGTGTTGCCGATGGCGCGCGAGGAGGGCATCTAGTCGATCCTCGCCGTACTCTTCTTCGTCCGGGTTGCGTGCCTCTGAGACGCCATCGGTGTAGAGCACAAGCGCATCGCCGGGGGCGAGCGCTACCTCCCCCGTGTCATACGCCACATCGGGGAGGACCCCCAGGAGCAGGCCCCCCAGATCGAGCTGAGTGACGGCGCCGCGGGCCCGAACGAGACGCGGCGGGTTGTGCCCGGCGTTGACATACCGAAAGCGCTGCCGGTCGAGCACGCCCCAAAAAAACGTGATGAACGAAGCCGGATCCGTGTTCTCGCACACAACGCGGTTGAGGCGCTGGGTGGCGCTCGCGAGGTCGGGAGCGACGGGGTCGAGGCTCTGGCGAAGCAGATGCAGGGCCGCTTGCAGATTCGCCATCAGCAAGGCCGCCGGGGCGCCCTTCCCAGACACGTCGGCGATGGCCACGAGCAGGTGCGTGTCGTCCAGCTCCAATACGTCGAAATAGTCCCCCGCCACGTGCCGACTGGCCAGCGCGAGGGTCTCCACCTCCAGTCCTGGAACGCGGGGCAGTTCACGCGGCAGCAGGCGTTCCTGAATGGAGCGCGCCAGCCGGAGTTCTTCCTCCAACCGCTCCTTTTCGATGCGCGCCTCCACCAGGGCGGCACTCTCGATCGCGGTGAGGGCAAGCGCGCCCAAGGCACTCAGAAAGGATAGGTCGGATGGGGCATACGGGCGGCCGGTGATGCGCGGGCCGAGCAGCAACAGCCCGCGTGGGGCGTTGAGGGTGCGCAGGGGAAGCGCGAGGACGAAGCCCAGCGAGCGGAGCAGGTCGGCGACCCCGTCGGGGAGGGGCTCCTCGGGATCGACCAGTTGGCACGGCGCCTCCATCACGTTGAGGAGTTCCATCGCGGCCTCGTCCATCTCGGTCTCCAGCCCACGCGATGCCGCGACGATCAGGGTCTCGTCGTCCTCGCAGAGCAGCACGGCGTGGCGCTCGGCGAGGAACTGGCCCATGAGCGTGAAGCCGAGCAGCTTGAGGGCGCCTTCGCGGTCGAGGGCGGTGCTGAAGGCCTGTGCGAGTTCGAGCAGCGTGTCGAGTTCCTGCACGCGGGCGGCCAGGTCGAGGTTGACCTGCTGCAGTTGCCCGGCCACCTGCGCGTTGTGGATTGCTGCGGCCGAGATGCCCACGAGGGAGCGGGCGAAGGCCACTTCCCCCGGCTCGAACGGCTCGCCGGTCGCCTTGGTGCCCAGCGCCACGAGGCCGACGACGCGCTGCTGGTGACGGACTGGGAGCAGCAACGTCAGCCCTTGCTCCCGCAGCGCCGCAGGCACGGCATCGCCTTCGACTACATCGGTCGGCACGAGAAGCGTCGCGACATCGCCGGGCGACATCGCCGCCCCGCCCTTGGCCGCGGCCACCCGAAACCGAGAGGCGCTTTCGCGCTCAGACAGCAAGACCACGCCGCGCCCTACCAGCAAGCGGCTCATCGCTACGAGCAGCAGATTGCCGAGGACGAAGTCGAGGTCGAGCGAGGCGTTGAGCAGTTCGCTCGCCTCGACGACGCTTTTCAGATCGAATCGGGCGGAAGACACGCTGCGGGGTTGCAGGTTGAGGGGTTGCAGGTGGGCAGGTTATACACGAACCCCGCTCGATGCACGCAAACCTGTAACCCGGAACTCAAAAACCTTCACCTCGCGAACGGTCAACCGTCCAGATGCACCACGTCGGCCTGACGGGCTTGCCCGCCCTCCACACGCAACCGCACGCAGGTCTTGACCTGATGGAAGCCCTGGTGACCCGCGGCGCCGGGGTTGAGGTAGAGCATTCCACGCAAGCTCGGCACGCGCTCGATCCGCAGGATGTGGCTGTGGCCGCAGATGAACACATCGGGGCGCTCCGTGCGCAGCACGGGTCCGATGCCACGGCCCCAGCGCTTCGGATGCCCGCCGATATGCGTCATGAGAAATCGGACGCCTTCGATCTCGAAGCGATCCGTCTCCGGCAGGTGTCCACGAACCGGCGGTCCGTCTACATTCCCGAAGACGCCCCGTACCGGCGCGAGCGCTTCGAGCTGGTCAAGCACGTCAACCGGGCCGACATCCCCAGCGTGCAGGATCAGATCGACATCTGCAAAGGCTTCCGGTACCGCCGGGTGGAAATAGCCGTGCGTATCCGAGATAACCCCGATGAGCATGCAGGATCGCTAACGCAGCGTCACCCGGAGACCAAAGCGTACCCGATCGGGGCGCGGACCGTGACGAACCAGTTCGCCGCGCACATTCGCCCACGTTATCAACGGAACAGACGCATAGGGCGCCAGCTGGTAGCTCGGGCGACTGAACTCTAGACCAGTCCGCAACCAGCCGATGCCGCTCCTCACCCGCTCTTCCGTCTCTCCCTCTTCTCCAACCGCCATCTCATCCGAGCGCGTGGTAACGAGCGAGTAGTCGCCCGCTTCGCCAAGGAGCGATACGGAGATCCGGCTGCCGCCTGGATCGAACACCACGTTGTAGCCCCACGTCGCATGCAACTCCCGGCCAATCACGCGCACGCGCTCGGAATCCGTAAACAGCGCCGAGGAGAACGTCGTCCCGCCCTCTGCATCCGCAACCAGGGGACCGGCATCATAGCCCGCACTCACTCGCCGCAGCCCGATGGCGAAATTGCTCATGAGGGTTGGAGACAGCGCACTCGTCGAGAGGAAGGCCACATCGGTCTGCCGGAAGCCCAAGCTGCCTTCGCTGGCCGGGTCGACGGCGATGCGCACGGCGTAGTCAGTGCCCTCGTTGTGCCAGTAGGGCTTGAGGATGATCCAACTCAGGCCCACCGGCCCGCGCCCGACGCCACCTGAGAGGTCGATGACGGCCGACAGGTCTACCTGGGGCAGCAGCGCGTAATCCACCTGCGCGGAGAGGGTCAAGGCCCCGGCCGTGCCCCCGTCGGAGGCCGGTTGGAGCAGGCTCGTCTGCCGGTAGCCGATCTCGCCGGAGAGGGCTACGCCGCCATAGAAATCGCGCCGGGCAGACTCGTCCTGATAGAAGGGATCGAGCGTCTGGAAGGTCCCCTGGGCACCGACCGGAACGGCGAGGCTGGCTACAGCCCCGAACATCACAGCGCGCATCCACAGCGTCAGGGTTCTCATCGGCCCGGTGGGTTACTCGTCCCTTAGACGTTCAATAAACACAATTGCCGTCCATCGGTTCAAGCAAAGCCCCGCGCGCGGCCGGAATTCACAGCGTGAGCGTCTCGCCCGGCGCCATGACACGCGCCGAAAAGCCCGCCTCTTCCATTGCATCGGTGAAGCGGCTTATGTCCACTTCGATGTAGGGGAAGGTGTCGTAATGCACGGGTACGGTCTGCTTCGGGCCGAGCATCTCGACGCAGCGCACGGCTTCCTCCGGCCCCATCGTGAAGTCATCGCCGATGGGCAGGAAGGCGAGGTCGATCTCGTAGTCCTCGCCCAGCCACGCCATCTCGGCGAAGGCGCACGTATCGCCGCTGTTGTAGATCGTCTTGCCTTCGAGTTCGAGGAGAAAACCGCCCGCGAGGCCACCGTACGTGCCATCGAGAAAGGACGAGGAGTGCCGAGCGTAGGTACGCACCACGCGGCCCCACTCGAAGTCCCACGCGCCACCGGTGTTCATCGGGTGGACGTTCTCGTACTCATGCGCGCGGCCGAGGTAGCTCGTGATTTCGAAATCCGCTACGACCAACGGTGCGGCGCGCTCGATGATGGACGGCGTGTCGCCCCAGTGATCGCCGTGGGCGTGGGTGAGGAGCAGCACATCGGGCGACAGTTCCCCGGCCGTGACCACGCCCTGTACGTGCTTATTTCCCGTGATGAACGGGTCGACGAGGAGCGTGGTGCCATTGGTCTCAATCTGCAGAGCCGAATGGCCAAAGTAGGTAATCGTCATCGAAGGGATAGGGCTTGAGAAGCGAACAGAGCGATTGAAACGCCGAGTCTTCAGCCGGGCTCCCCCCTTCCCCGCCTACCGAGCCAAGGTGACCTTGTGCGTCAGGCGCATCTCAGCCGTGTGGAGCCGTACGAAATAGACGCCGCTGGGCAGATTCTGGGCATCGAAACGTACGTCGTGGCGACCAGCTCGCAGCGTCTGATCTACCAGCACAGCCACGCGGCTCCCCGACACATCCCACACGGAGAGCCGAACTGGAGCGGCCCGTTCCAGCGAGAAACTGATCGTGGTGGCCGAGCGGAACGGGTTGGGCGAGTTGCCTTCGATGACGGCGAGCGGCGTTCCGTCGGCGCCGAGGCCGAGCTTGAGCGCGCCGCTCAGGCGATCCGGTGCTCCGCCAAAGCGCTGGCGGATGCGGTAGTAGAGCAGTGGGCTCTCGGGCAGGGCATCGGTGTAGGCGAAGCGCATCGTCCCGTCGGCGGCCTCGGCGATGCGCTCGCTCAGGCGCACGGTGCCGACAGCCTCGTAGGTCCGCCCGTCGGTGGAGCGCTCGACGGTGAAGCGTTCGTTCTCGCGATCCTTCGTCTCCCACGTCACGCGCACGCTGGTACCCTGCACATCGGCACTGAGCGCTTCCACGGGATAGGAGAACGAGAGGTCGGACGACGCATAGATCCGCCCCACCGTGCCACGCGTCAGCGAGGGCGACACGGGCTCGTCGAAGCCGAGGCGCACGAGGCCGTCCACAGATTCGTCGAGTTGGCGGCGCATGGTGTAGCGCACCTCGTCGCGGCTGCGGGCGCGGTTCCAGAACCGCAGTTCGTCCAGTTGACCGGAGAACGCGAGGCGCGATCCATCGCGCAGTACCCGGCGCCCGCCCACGCTCAGCGGTAATGCATTATTGGTTAGGTCTGAGGCCGTCACGCGCAGGGAGTCCACCAAGTTGCCGTCGAGGAAGAGGCGCGCCCAGCCTCGCTCGGGATCGTGCGCGAGTGCGACATGGTGCCAGCGCCCGTCGGCCACGGGCCGCGCCGTCTGCATCCCCACATGGTGCCCCGGCTCGCCTCGGTAGACGACGAGCCGCCCTTGCGCATCAACGAGCCACTCCACGGGATAGGTCTGTGCCTCTACCCCGTCCCACGTCGAGAGTACGACCTCATCGAGTCCGGTCGTCCGCAGCCATGCTTCTATAGTGAAGGGCTCCTGTGCCCGCAGGCTCGGGAGCGCGCGGCGCTCCAGCATGAGCAGATCGGCGCCTGCCGCCCGCTGGAAGGCCCGACCTCGGCCGCGCTGCGGCGCCTCGGCCACCGAGACGCTCCAGGAGGTCTGTAGGCCCCGCATCAGCACAAGGCGGTTGTCCTCCTGTCGACGCCGTACGGGGATGAGGGTCACGGAGGCGTACTCCACCGCACTTCCCACGTCGAGACCGAGGATAAAGCGATGGGCGCCCCGCAGGGGCTCGGTGGTGAGCGCATGAAAGCGATGCTCCACGCGCGAACTCGGTAGCGTTCGCAGCCGCACCGGCTCGTTGGTCTGCAGCCGCACGGCACTCGCTTCCACGAGGCGCCAGCCGGACGGCAGATCCAGCGTCAGGCCCTCCAGGTCCTGCGCGCCCTCCCACGTCACGAATGCATTGACGCGCGTCCCCGCATGGAGCCGCTCGGCTGGCGTGACGGACCCCAGTTGCGCCTCGGCCGGTGGACCCAGGAGCGCCAAAGCGCTCACGAGTGCCGACAGCACAACAGCCCGTACATAGTGCAGGGGTAACGAACGACGCAAGCAGGGAAAGGGTGGTGGGACAGGTCCGCGCCTCCGGGGAGCCACACACTGCGTCGAAAACGGCGGGCTGGGGCACGGTCGGCGAAAAAATAGCCGGGCAGAGGGAAAGGGGCAACTTCCCCCGCCCGAATCGCGGCCCAGGATCTTCCCTGCGCGAAATTAGCCCTGCGGACGCGCGCGCCGCTCGGCGTCATTGGCCCCAGTAGTGCGCACGATGCGGCGCTCGCCCGCGCGCGGTGTCGGGGGCGTGGGACGGGCCCCGCCATCGCCCGAGGAGGGCGTTGGGGCCGCTTGCTGATGCCCTTTGGGAAGGAAGGCTGCCGGGATGCGCGGCGTCTCGACGAAGCGTCCCCGCTTGTCCAACGGCACCCATTGCTGGGGAATCCGGGGGAAGTACCGCCCGATGCCCCACTGCGTGGAGGCCCGCTTCTGCGCACTCGATAGTCCGCCTTTGACGGCTTCCACGTCCGTGTTCTCGGCGCCGTCCCACTTGGTCACCCACTCGGCCGTGCCATCCGCATAGGTCACGCGAATGGAAATCCCACAGAGGACGCCTCCATCAGGACCGGATTTGAACGCATTGCACCAGTTCTCCGGCCCGCAGACCGCATCGAGGCGATCCATGATGGCGGCGTTCTTCACGTATGGGAAGGCTAGCGCCTTCGTCTTGTCTTTCGTCGTGACACCGGGCAGCCAGTCGACGTCCTCGGGCGGAAAGGGATCGGCGAGGCGGCGGAGGTCGGGGGACGTGGTCATGGGTGGATCAGGTTGAGGTACATGTGGCGAAATCAGGCGCTACCCCGAAAGGCGGGACTGGGTGGGGTATATGGACGTGTGGGAGTAGTGGTGGGCAAGACGGCAAACTCCCGCGCCCCCACACTCCTCTATGCCCACCCACACTAACTCGCCTTCCGAAGCGGGACGAAGCGCCCCGGCGTGCTCGGCTGCTCGATGCCGGGCTCAGCGTGCGGTGCCCACACGTCCGGGAAGCGGCGATCCAGGCGACGCAGGAGGATGAAGGGATTGATGCCGTTGGCAGCGTGCCAGAGCTGGCGCTCGGCCGAGTCGGCCTCCGGATCGAGCGTGTAGGTCAGCATGACGCTCGATTGCTCGGGGCGCACGCGCAGCGACTTCGCTTCCGGGGTGGCGAGCGTCGTCAGATTGATGCGGCCACGCTCGGAGAAGGGCGAACTCGCGGCCTCGCCTTCCCACTGGCTGATGAGGTACAGAACGTCTTCCATGTGATGGAGCAGATCCGAGCCGCGCAGCCGGTAGACGACATCAGCGGCGTCGGAGCCGATCAGGGTGGCATCGCGGCGGAGCTGGCGCTGGTGGTCCTTGAGCGAGCGCGTGCCCCCGCATTCGAACGTGATCAGGCGCTCAGTGCCATCAGACAGCGGGACGCGGACGAGGAAGTCCATCGCGAAGAACGCGCCGGGGCGCTCGACAGCGACCTCGCTCTCCAGTCGGATCTCTTCACGGAGGTACTTGACGAGATGCCAGGCGAACTCGTCCTGCAACGCACCCGCGTAGGGCGGGTCGTAGTGCGGCCCGACGAGCAGGCTTTCGGCCAGTTCGCGCGCCTCAAAGGGCGTCACGTCGCCAGTGGATTCGATGTGTCGCATGGCAGCGGGCGTCGAAGGTGTGACGGAGAAGGCACACGCAGCGGCGTATTGGCCGCTTTGGTTCGCGCGCGTGCCACTAAGGTGCAACCCTTAAGTGCCACCGTTTTGTCATAGGGCTTGGCAGAAAATTTCAGCCCCGCGCGGCGCGTTCATACCTTCGCTGTGCCTGTCCCCCATGTGCCGATGCTGCGCTCGCTGTTCCTCGTTCTCCTCGCCCTGGCCTGCGCCGCTCCTGCGACGGCCCAGATCGGCTTCGGCGCCTTCAACGGGCGCAACCACCCGGAACTCGACTGGCAGGTGGCCGAGACGGAGCACTTCCGCATCATGTACCCGCAGCGCCTCGCGGGCATCGAGGCCGAGGCGGCGGCCATCGCCGAGGAGTCGTATGCGGTCCTCTCCGAGAACTTCGGCGGCGTCACCTTCGATGACAAGCTGCGCATCTACCTCTCTGACGAGGACGAGATTGCCAATGGGACCGCGTGGCCGGTCGGGGCGGGGTTCACGACGATCTGGGTCCATGTCAACGAGGCGGCGGAGATCTGGACGGGCGACGTGAAGTGGCTGCGGAAGGTGCTGGCGCACGAGTTGGCGCACCTCTTTCACTTCCGCGCCGTGCGCTCCCCGATCGGGCTTTTGCAGAACCTCGTCGCTACGCCGTTTCCGCGGTCGTGGACGGAGGGCCTCGCCCAGTACCAGACGGAAGACTGGGACGCCCAGCGCGGCGACCGCTGGCTCCGCACCGCCGTCTTCGAGGACCGCCTCAACCCAGACGACGGCGCCTCGCTCTACAACGGGCGGCTGCTCTACGCGCTTGGCAACAGCCAGGTCCGCTACCTCGCCGACCGCTACGGCGACTCCACCATCGTCCAGATCCTGCAGCACCGCGAGCCTGCGCTTGGCTTCCACTTCACGCGCGTCCACGATTTCTACGACGCCTTCGAGGAGGTCGTCGGCAAGCCCTACCGCGAGTTCAACGACGAGTGGCGGCGGCATGTCAACGTCTACTACAACACGATGGCGGGGCAGATGGAGCGGCTAGATTCGCTCCACGCCGAGCCGCTGAAGCTGCCGGGGCAGTACGTCTACAGCCTCG
This sequence comes from Rhodothermaceae bacterium, assembly GCA_013003465.1. GTDB lineage: Bacteria > Bacteroidota > Rhodothermia > Rhodothermales > Rubricoccaceae > JABDIZ01. Next base: position 18,429 of record JABDIZ010000363.1, on the reverse strand, counting down.
CCTATAGCCCCGACACGACGCAGATCGCGGCCGTCGTGCTCTCCTCGCTCGCGCGGCCCGTGCGGAGACTCTTCGTGATGAACAATGTTGCCGCCGACACGACGAAAGACCGCGACGTGCGCGTGCTCGCTGAGGGCTCGTTCGAGGGGCCGATCAGTTGGAGCCCGAGCGGTGATCGTATCGCCTACGCGCGGACGATCCGGGGCCGTCACGGCTCGCTCGTCAACGACCTGTACATGGTGGAGGTGGAATCTGGCCGACAGCAGCGGCTCACGCACGACCGCCGCGCGTTTAGCCCGAGCTTCGCGCCCGATGGCCGACGGCTGGCTTTCGTCGGCACGGACGGCGGGACGGCCAACGTGTTCGTGCTCGATCTCGTAACCAACACCGAGACGCCGCTGACGCGGTTCACGGGCAACGTGCAGATCACCTCGGCACGATGGAGCCCACGTGGCGACCGCCTCGCGCTGGCCGTCTTTGAGGCCGATGGCACCCGGCAACTGCTGACCGTGGATGCCGAGACGGGCACCCCGCTCGCCTTGCCTACGGGCCTCGGCCTCGCCGCCGATGTGCGCGACGACCGTCTTCCGGTCTGGCGCCCCGACGGCGAAGCCCTCGCTTTCACCTCCCTCCGCGATGACGCCCCGAACGTGTTTACGGTCTCCCTGACGGATGGCCCTGCGCCAGATGCGACGGGGACGACCGCCGACCGCCGACCATCGAGAGGAGGAGGCACGACCCTGGAGCCAGGCGCCCCACTCTCCGCCGACACCGTGACTACGAAACCGGATGCCACCAACGGCTTCCATCCTGACTCTGCCCGCGCCGACTCGATCCCCGTCCGCGTCTCAGCCGACGGGTCTGCCGCCCTCGATCTCCCATCTCCCACCCCCCATCTCCCGGCGCGCAGCGCCGAATCCCGCGTCACCTTTCTCTTCGACGGCGCGACGGTCCACGACTGGCTGCCGCCCGACTCGCTCCATCCGGCTGGCCGCCTCGTTCTCGTCTCCTCCGAAACCAAGCGCCGCGAGCGCGTCTACGTCGTGAATGCCGCCCGGCAACTGACCGTCGATGCGACGCAGCCCCTATTCGTTCCCCAGGGCTACACGGCGTGGACGGCACACCGCCCGCCACGCGAAATCTCGACCGCCATCGAACCGGATCCCTCACTGATTCAGGAGCGCTACGGCTACAACTCCCTCGGCAACCTGACGCACGCGATCACGCTGCCACTGCCCTACGCCGACCCGGCCAACGACGACTACGGCTTCTTCGCCAACTCGCTCTGGCTCGAACCACTGGGCAAGCACCAGCTCGCCGTGCTCGCGGGCGTCTCGGTAACGCAGTTCATCGACAAGTCCTTCCTCCTGCTCTCGTACACCAACAACACGCTCGCGCCGAGCCTGACGCTCAACCTCTACCGCTTCCCCGGCCCGTCGCAGTTCTACGGCAACAGCCTGCTCGTCGAGAACCTGACCGGCGGCGATCTCTCGGCCACGCTCCCGCTCGACATCACCGACGCACCGTTTACCAGCATCCTGGCCGGAGCCCGCGTCCGCTACGCCTACGCTGAACCGTTCGACCTCCGTACGGCGGTCGACCTGGATGCAGCGGGTGGGCCCCTCCCCCTGCCTGAAGAAGGGGTACGCACCGATCTGCAACTCGGCTTCGCGTGGAAGCGCCAGCGCCCGTACCGCTACAACGCGCTCTACCCGCTTGACGGCACCGGCCTCCGCGCCCGTGTGACCCTCGGCGCGCCCATCCTGGGCTCCGACAACCAGTTCGTTCGCCCCGACCTCGCGGCCTACACGGTGCTGCCGATGCTCGGCTTCGGGCGACTCTACGTCTATGGCCGCGCGACGGCGCAGTTCGGCGAGCAGTTGGCGCAGGACTACGTCGGCCTCGCGCGGTATGACGACTTCGACTTCCAGTTGCCCTTCGTCGGGGCCCTGACGCTGGACGAGGCCGAGCGCGTGCGCGGCTACCGGCGCTACGCCGTCGGCGACCGCGTCCTCTTCGGCACCCTCGAATATCGCCTGCCCCCCGCCTTCGACCTCAATACCAAGCTGCTCGGCTTCATCGACCTGGGCCGCACCAGCCTCAACCTCTTCGCCGACGCCGCGATGGTCTGGACCGGCTCCGACTTCGACGGAGCGATCCGCCGGACGGGCGTGGGCGGAGAGGTAGCGAACCTGCTCTCGCTCGGCGGCTTCCAGATCCGCCACAGCCTCGGTGTGGGCGTGCCGTGGAGCGAGTTGGACGAGAACCTCGTCTGGGACGACGTGGACCTCTACTACCGCCTCCAGGCCGCCGTCGCCTTCTAATTTTGTGGGAGACCGAGCACCTCGACCAGTCGTGCCTCGAAGCGCTCAGCATCATCCACGGCGATGCCGACCTTCGACACCGTGCGCCTGAGGCCATACGGGCCGTCCACCACGACGGGCTCGCGGAGTTCGATCAGGTAGCGCAGTCTCCCGAGCGGCGTGGCGTTGAGCGTGTCTTTAGCCTTCAGAAGGGGCTGCTCCAGGCGGCGGACGCCCGCGATCTGCGCCGTGGGAATCCGGGCGTCCCAGCGCAGGCCGAGGCGTAGCGCAAAAGCCTCGTCATCCACACGAATCGGTCGGAGGCGCATGGCCTGGTAATCGCCGAGGAACCAGAGAAGCGCGTAGCCGCTGAGGGCGAGGTGCACGAGCGCGGCGGTGGGGCTCCAGAACAGATGCAGCAGGATGTGCCCCGCTACCAGTTCCAGCACTGCGGCGATCAGAATGCCGAGCAACACGCCACCGTACCCGCTCGTGCGCACGTACCCGAAGGCGCTCTTCTCTTCGACGGGCTGCTCGCGCCAGCCGACGAGCGCGTACCGCAGCACGGCTGCTTCGTAGGCCAGCATCCTGGAGGATAGCCCGTCGCCGAGCGCGGCACGGATGGCGGTCCGCATCCGGTCGTAGGCATCCGCTGAAGGCGCCGTCCGGTAGGCCCCGACCACTGCCCGTGCGCGCAGGACGAGCACGGCGAGCAACCCCACTTCCACAAGCGGTACGACGAGGTGCAGGCGGTCGAGCGTCCCATGGTAGGCATCGGGGATTAGAAAGGAGGCTGCTACGAAGCTGAACACGAAGACCGGCGCCACCGTGATGGTCGGCCAGCTGCGCCCGCGCACGAGCACTCCGTAGTAGAGCGCGGGGACCAGTAGCGTCAGGTCCAGCGTGAGCGCGGCGGCCAGCATCTCGGGGTCCGGCAGTGTCGCCAGGCGGCTGACGATGAACGCGGCGACGGCGTAGACGCCTGAAGCCAGCAGCAGAAACGCGAGCGGTGAGCGGAGGCTGAAGCGAAGAGCCATAGATGCGGCGGTGTCTGGTCTCCGAAGCTACGCGGCGGTGCGCGGCCAGTTACGCGCCTGAACTGCGCGCCCAGCCTCGCGTTGGATGCTTCCCTCTCTTTTCATCCCTCTCCCTTCCAATGATCACGATCGATCTCCAGGGCATTCCCGTCCCGGCGCTCGGCTTTGGCACCTGGCGGCTGCGCGGCGACGAGGCACGCACCGCCATCAACACCGCGCTCGGCGCAGGCTACCGGCACCTCGACACGGCGCAGATGTACGAGAACGAGGCCGAAGTGGGCCAGGCCATCCGCCAGTCTGGTGTAGAGCGCGAAGCTCTCTTCCTCACCACCAAGCTCTGGCGCGACGACCTCCACCACGCCGATGTGCTCCGCGCCACCGACGAGAGCCTCCGTAGACTGGGCACCGAGTACGTGGATCTGCTGCTCATCCATTGGCCCAACGAGGCCATCGACCTCCGCGAGACGCTGGACGCGTTTCAGGAAGTCCGCACGCAAGGCAAGACGCGGCTCATCGGCGTGAGCAACTTCACGCCCTCGCTCCTCGCGCAAGCGCTGGACCATGTTCCCGACCTCACCTGCAACCAGGTCGAGTACCACCCCTTTCTCAACCAACAGACGCTCCTCGAGCTCGTCCGCAAGCACGGCATGATGCTGACAGCCTACAGCCCGATTGTGCGCGGTACCGTAGCCGAGAACTACACCATCCGGGCCATCGCCGAGACGCACGGCAAAAGTCCGGTTCAGGTCACGCTCCGCTGGCTGCTCCAGCAGGATCGCGTCGCTGCCATCCCGCGCTCAGCCACGCCTGATCACATCACGGCCAACCTCAATCTCTTCGACTTTGCACTCAGCGAGGACGAGATGGACCGGATGGATGCCCTCGCCGAGAACCGCCGCCTCATCAACCCGGACTTCGCCCCAGCGTGGGAAGGATAGAAAGAGACGGGGAGCCGGAGAATCGAAGAGGCGCGAAGCGGTAGGCGTCCTCGACTCCCCGCTTCTTGCTTACCAGAGCTTGATCCGCTCCTCCGGGGCCACATACATGCCGTCGCCCGGCTCCAAGTTGAACGCGGCGTAGAACGCCGGAATGTGTGGCAGGGGCCCGACGGCGCGGTACTGCCCGGGCGCATGTGGATCCACCTGTAGCAACTGGCGGAGGAAGGCGTCGCGGTGCTTGATGCGCCAGACCTGCGCCCAGCCCATGAAGAAGCGCTGGTCGCCGGTGAAGCCCTCGATGACCGGGGCCTCCTCCTCGCCGAGCGAGAGGCGGTAGGCCCGGTGTGCCATCGTCAGCCCCGAGAGGTCGCCGATGTTTTCGCCGAGGGTCAGCTCGCCGTTGACACGGGCGTCCTCAAACGGCGCATAGCCGTTGTACTGCTCCACGAGCATACCCGTGAGGCGTTCGAACTCTTCCAGATCGGTGTCGGTCCACCAGCTGCGGAGGTTGCCCTCGGCATCGTACTGGCTGCCGCTGTCGTCGAAGCCGTGGCTGAACTCGTGGCCGATGACGCCCCCAATGGCGCCATAGTTGACGGCATCGTCGGCCTCAACATTGAAGAACGGGGGCTGGAGGATGGCGGCCGGAAAGACGATCTCATTGAAGGCTGGGTTGTAGTAGGCGTTGACCGTCTGCGGCGTCATGCCCCATTCGCCCCGGTCCACAGGCTGCCCGAGGTCGCCGATCATGTCGTTGTAGCCCCACAGGCTCGCCCGCTGGACGTTACCGAAGAGATCGTCCGGGCGGATTTCCAGGTCGGAATAGTCCTCCCACTCGTCGGGATACCCGATCTTGAACACGTACGTGCTGAGCTTGTTGAGCGCCTGCTCCTTGGTCTCCTCGCTCATCCACTCCAGTTCGGTGATCGACTGGCGCATGGCTTCCTGGAGGTTGCGGATCATGCCGTCCATGCGCGCCTTGGCCTCGGGCGTGAAGTGCCGCGCCACGTAGATCCGCCCCACCGACTCGCCGAGTGTGCCGTTGATGGCCTGCACGGCTTTCTTCCAGCGGGGCCGATCCTCTTCCTGTCCGTTGAGCGTCCGCCCGTTGAAATCGAAGCTGGCGGCTATGAACTCCTGGGAAAGCAAGCCAGCGGCACTGTTCAGCGTACGCGCCTGCGCCCACGCCGTCCAGTCCACCAGCGGAATCTCCGCCATCAGGTCGTTGAGCGCCTCGAAGTAGGAAGGCTGACTCACAATCACCGAGTCCACACCGCTGATGCGGGCCTCGGGCAGGAGGATGTCAAGGTGCAGGTTGGGATGAGCTGCAGAGAAATCAGCCAGCGCGAATTTGTTGTAGGTTGCCTCGGGGTCACGGTTCTGGACCGGCGTCCAGTGGTGCTCGGCGAGTTGCCGCTCCAGATCGAACACGGTCCGCGCCACGGGCGCGCCATCCGGCCACTCGGCAAGGTCGTACAGGTCTCCGAGGTAAACCTGATACGCCGCACGGGCTTCGGCAAACTGGTCGTCGAAGTAGTAGCTCCGGTTGGGCAGCCCGAGACCCGACTGTGTGAAGTGCAGCGCGTACTGGTCCGAATTGCGGTCGTCGGTGGTGACGTACCAGACGAACGGGCGAGGCCCGAATTCCCAGGCGTTCCGTGCGAAGTAGCGGGCCAGGTCCTCGGCCGAGTCCACGGCCGCGATGCGCTCCAGATCGGCCTCCAGCGGCGCGATGCCGAGCGCATCGGTGCGCGTGCTGTCGAGGTAGCTGCGGTAGAGGTCCGCGATCTTCTCCGCGTCGGGATCATCTACCTCGCCCGCCATCGCATCCTCGATGATGGCCCGCACGTCGCGCTCCGACTTCTCGCGGAGCTGGTCGAAGGAGCCATAACGCGGCCGATCCGCTGGGATCTCGGCCGTGTCCAGCCACGCGCCGTTGACGTAGCGATAGAGATCATCCTGCGGGCGGACCGAGCGGTCCATCGCGGTGCTGTCTATGCCGAGCCCGAGGCCGGGCGGCGGTGAACTGGTGGCCTGCCTGCAAGCCATCGGGGCAACGGCAAGCGCGGCGAGTAGGAGAAGGAGGAAGGGGCGCATGGGCAAAGCATGGGCTGGGTGGAGCATAGTGCTAAAATAATAGCATCTCTTCATTGAAGCAACGACCGCTGCGCCCGAAACGTGGATCCCCTGCTCCAAAACCAGTGCGGCGCTGAGCCCGAAGGCCCAGCGCTGCATCCGGCTCTGGAGGTAGCAACTCCAAGAGGTAGATGTCGTGCTTTACTAGAGGGATGGGAGCAATACCGTGTCGATGGCGTGGATCACGCCGCCGCGCGTGAGCACATCGGCTACGACGACTTCGGAGTCGCTCTCGCCGTCACCATCGGTGTCAACACCGAGCATGCGGTCTAGGGGAAAAGGATCGTCGCTTTCGCGGTCGATGGTCCAGCTCTGGCCCTGTAGCGTTGTCACTTCAGTGCCATCGAGGAGTTGCCACGAAAAGGCCGGTGCGCCGACGACGTGGTAGAGCAGCACGTCTGGGAGGATGTCGAGCGCGAGCACCTCATCGAGTGTCAGGCCGAGGGCGGCAGCGAGATTCTCGAACGCCTCGTCGGTCGGAGCCATGACGGTGAACTTGGGCCGCCCGCTGAGGGCCTCGCCCAGCCCGGCCGCTTCGACGGCGGCGAGCAGGTTGTTGAAGCCAAGGATCTCAGCGGTCGTCGGGATGTCGAACGGCGAGATGATGAAGGCCAGCACGAAGATGATGCGGCCGTTGCCCGCGCGGGCTTCACCAACGATCTCAGCGCCGTTCACATAGCGGGTATCTCCGCGCGTGACGATCTGCAGCTCAGTACCGTCCACTGCAGTGATGGTAGAACCGGCTGCGAGGCTCGCCACCTCGATATCGCCCGCAACGGTGTGGGCATCAACCGTGGCGCGCAGATCCGCACGGTGCTCCGGGCTCATCATGGCACGGCGCAACGCAGGGTCCATCGCCTCGAAGGCGCTGTTGACAGGCACGAAGATCGTGAAGGGCCCTTCGGCATCGAGGGCGTCGACCTTGTCGGCGGCACGCACGGCCTCGCCGAAGGCACTCGCCTCGGGCGTGTCGAGCATCATCGTGCCGACCGCATTGGCACTGACAGAGTCTACAGAGTTCGCGTCGCAGGCGACGAGGGTGACCGCCAGGAACAAGGCGAGGGCGGGAGTCCAGAAACGGGACATGGGAGGAGGGGATGAAGTGAAAGGGAACAGTCGGTAGCCAGGTGGGTGGCCCCACTTCGCCTACCCCCCACGCCGGGCGGATGACTATAACCCCTTGAATTTTTTAGAGACCGCCGCCCCACGGACCTACCAAGCGATCCGGCGACCGTCGCGGAAGAACCCTCCCGTCGGACCGTTGTCCGGGAGCGTCGCTGCCCACACGACGCTTGCCGCGCCCTCCTCGACCGAGCGCGGGGCGGCTGCCCCGCCCATGTCCGTCCGCACCCACCCCGGCCCAACAGCGTTGACGAGTACCCCGTCGTCCGCGAGCGCTGCCGCGAGCATAATGGCCAGCGCATTGAGGGCCGCTTTCGAGAGGCTGTAGCCGGGCGGGCCGGTCGCGACACCTGAGAGCGCTCCGTAACCGCTGGACACATTGACGAGCCGACCGCACCCGTTTGCCCGGAGAAGCGGGACGAAGGCCTGCGCGACCCGCCACGGCCCGAGCGTGTTGGTCTCGAGCGCCCGCCGGACACGATCAAGGTCGGCCGAGAGCACATCTTGATCTGTGTCGTAGTCGGCTGCAGCGTTGTTGACGAGAACATCGAGCCGACCGAACCGCTCCTCGACCTCGGCCCGTGCCGCCTCGACGCTCCCGGCGTCGGTCACGTCGAGTTGGAGGGGCGTCACGGCACCCTCGATCCTGTCCGCCGCTGCGCGGGCCGCGCCGAGGTCACGGCCGGTGAGGAGGACGGCATACCCTCGTCCGGCGAGTTGGCGGCAGACGCCGAGACCGATCCCACGGTTGCCGCCGGTGACGAGGGCGAGGGACGCTTCAGCCATCGATCTCAGATGCCTTGCGTCCTGCGCGGGAGCGGGGAGATCGGAGGGGGCCGTCCGTTCCTAGTTGGCGGGTCTGCATGGCAGCAAGGGGGGTGGTGAGCAGGTCGGCCGTCTACCGCCCGTCGGTGCGGAGGTGCCCGTAGATCTAGCCATCCGGCGCGCTACGCGCCGATGTGCATCTGCAACTCGTCGCGGCGGTGCTTCTGGCGGAGCTTGCGCAGCGCCTTCTCCTTGATCTGGCGCACCCGCTCGCGCGTGAGGCTGAATTGCTGTCCGATCTCCTCCAGCGTCAGCGGATGCTCGCGCCCGATGCCGAAGTACAGGCGCGTGATCTCGGCCTCGCGCGGATGCAGCGTAGCCAGCGCGCGCCCGATATCAATCTTGAGCGACTCGTCCATGAGGAACTCGTCGGGCGGGATGTCATCCTCGTCCGGCAGCACGTCGAGGAGCGAGTTGTCGTCCTCGTCGTTGAAAGGCGCGTCCATCGAGAGGTGGCGGCCCGTGTGCTTGAGCGCGTCGCGGACTTTTTCAGGGCTGATGTCGAGCTCGGCCGCCAGTTCGTCCACGTTGGGCGGGCGGTCGAGGTCCTGCGTCAGCTTGGCGCTCATCTTGCGGATCTTCGAGATCGTCCCGATGCGGTTGAGCGGCAGGCGCACTACGCGGCTCTGCTCGGCGAGTGCTTGCAGAATGGCCTGCCGAATCCACCAGACGGCGTAGGAGATGAACTTGAAGCCGCGCGTCTCGTCGAAGCGCTGCGCCGCCTTGATGAGCCCGTAGTTACCCTCGTTGATGAGGTCGGAGAGCGTGAGACCCTGCCCCTGGTACTTCTTCGCGACGGAGACGACGAACCGGAGGTTGGCCCGCACGAGCGCGTGGAGCGCCTCGGCGTCGCCCTGCTTGATGCGACGCGCGAGTTCCACCTCTTCCTCCGGCTTGAGCAGAACGATCTGCCCAATCTCCTGGAGGTACTGGTCCAGCATCCGCTGCTGGCGGGGGACGTACATCGGAGTGGCGAGGCGGTGAGCAGGAGAAGCAGAGGCAGCCCAATAGGCTCAACGGTGCCCGATAGGCTCAACTCGTTGGTCCCGAAGATATCGGCAAATGGAGTCGTGTGGGAGGGACTCTGCCAGGGACGTTCATCTTTTCTTCGTCTGTAAACCGGCAGAGGCCCCTCGGATGTTCCGCCGGTTGGCGATCCGGCGCTGTTCCAGCAGCCCCGGTCGTAGATTCGGACACGGCCTTTTTCCCCTCCATGCCCCCCTCCCTCCCGCTCATCTCGACTGCACCGCCTCCGGCCGATCCCTTTGTACTCGACTGCCGAGGGCGCCTGCTGGATTGTCGGCCCGGCGCAGGAGCCCACGTCATGGGCATCCTGAACGTCACCCCCGACTCGTTCTCGGACGGCGGCCGGTACACGACGGTTGACGCCGCGTTGCGTCGCGCGGAGGCCATGGCCGAGGAAGGCGCGGCCCTTTTCGATGTGGGCGGCGAGTCCACGCGCCCGCGCGGCACGACCTACGGCGCGGGCGCCGAGCCCGTCTCTCCCGAGGAGGAGAAGCGCCGTGTGGTCCCCGTGATCGTGGCGCTGGCGCGGCGTTTTCCCCACGTGTTGATTTCGGTGGACACCTACAAGGGCGAGGTTGCGCGGGCGGCGCTCGCAGCAGGCGCCCACCTCGTCAACGACATCACGGGCGTGCGCGACGGGGTCGGGACGGCCCGTGCGGCGGCGGACTACGGCGCTCCACTTATCGTGATGCATGCCCTCGGCCAGCCCGGCGCCATGCCGCACGAGCACACCTACACCGACGTGGTGGAGGACGTGGCGCAGAGCCTAGCAGAGTCGATCCAGACGGCGGAACAGGCAGGCGTCCGCGATGTGGTAGTGGACCCTGGCTTCGGCTTCGGGAAGTCGGTTGAAGAGAACCTGCGCCTCATTGCCCACACGGATCGCTTCGCGGCGCTCGGGCGGCCTGTGCTCATCGGCATCTCGCGCAAGAGCACGGTCGGAGCAGTGCTCGGGACGCCCGCCGCCCCCGCGCCGATCCAGGACCGGCTGTTCGGGACCCTGGGCCTCACGGCGACGGCCGTGCTGCGCGGCGCCTCCCTTGTCCGCACCCACGACGTACGCGCGACGGCCGAGTTGCTGAAAGTCCTTGACGCGGCCGAAGCCACGCGCCAGGAGGGACCTGCGTGAAGCCGCTGCTTGCCATAGACTTCGGCTTCCTTCCCGTCGGCTGGCTCGATGTGCTGGATGTCGTCATCGTGGCGTTCCTCGTCTACCAGGTCTACCGCCTGATTCGGGGGACGCTGGCCGTCCAGCTCGCGCTCGTCTTGCTGGCGCTTTACGGCCTCAACGTGCTCATCCAAGTGTTCGGCCTCGCTACGCTAACGGCGCTCTTCAGCGCGGTCAGCGAGGTGTTCGTGTTGGCCATCATCATCCTGTTCGCACCCGAGATCCGGCGGCTGCTCTTTATGCTCGGCAACAACCCGCTCGTGCGGCGCTTCGTCACCACATCGCCGCGCGCCCGGATCACGGGCGAGGTCGCCACGGCCATCGCTGAGATGAGTGAGAACCGCATCGGCTCGCTGATCGCGTTCGCTCGGTCCACGGGCCTCCGCAACTACATCGAGAGCGGCACGCGCATCCACGCCGATGTGGAGCGCGACCTCCTCACGAGCATCTTCTTTCCCAACTCGCCGCTGCACGATGGCGGCGTCATCATCCAGGGGCAGAAGATTGAGGCCGCGCGCTGCATCTTCCCCGTCTCGGAGGCCCGCAAGCTGGACCCGCACCTCGGGTTGCGCCACCGCGCGGCCATCGGGCTCAGCGAGCGCACGGATGCGTTCGTCATCGTGACGAGCGAGGAGACGGGCGCCATCTCCATCGCCGAGAACGGCCAGCTCGATTACAACCTGAGCATCGGCGAGGTCGAAGCGCGGCTCAATGCAGCCTTTGCCCCGGACCGCCCGGCGCCGTCGGAGGCCGAGTTGCCCTCGCCTTCCGATTCCCTCTCCTGATTTCTGGCCGTTCCCCATGCGCCGTTACGACCGTGCCCGTGCTCGCTTGATCGAGACCCTTCGTGAGAAGGGCATCGCGAACGAACGCGTGCTGGCCGCCATCGCAGCGATCCCCCGCCACGAATTCGTGGACGACGCCTTCCGGCCCAAGGCCTACGACGATGTCGCCCTGCCCATCGGGCTCAAGCAGACCATCTCGCAGCCGTTCACCGTCGCTTACCAGACGGTGCTCCTCGACGTGCAGCCCGGCGAGCGAATCCTGGAGGTCGGTACTGGCAGCGGCTACCAGGCGGCCGTGCTGGCCGAGTTGGGCGCCCGCGTGTTTTCTATTGAACGGCACGGGCCGCTGCTCACCCGCACCGACGCGCTGCTTCAGAAGCTCGGCTACCGCGTCCGCACCCGCCTCGGCGACGGCACGGAGGGTTGGCCCGGCCTCGCCCCCTTCGACGGCATCATCGTGACCGCGGGCGGCCTCGATGTCCCGGAGGCGCTGCGCGAGCAGCTTCGCCTCCCGACTGAAGGCAAGCCAGACGCCCGTCTTATCATTCCTGTCGGCGATCGAACCGGGCAACGGATGCTCCGCATCACGCGCACCGGCGCAACCACGTATGAGCAGGAGACCTTCGCCGAGTTCCGCTTCGTGCCGCTCGTGAGCGGCTAGTCCCCCAACTGTTTATGCCTAACATCCTCACACCGGCCGAACGCTACAGCGGCCTCGTCGGCTGGCTCTACCGCCTCAAGGACTGGGTCGAGAGCTTGGCGCGGAAGCGCCATGCCGTCGCCATTCTGTTCGTGCTGGCGTTTTGCGAGTCGATCTTCTTCCCGATCCCAGTGGACGTGCTGCTGATCGCCCTGTGCGTGAGCGTGCCGCGCCGGGCGTTCTGGTTCGCGGCGGTCTGCACGGCGGGCTCGGTGCTGGGCGCCTTCGGCGGCTACGCCATCGGCTACTGGCTCTGGTACGACGCCATCGGCACCGACGCGCAGGCCTACAGCGGCCTAGCTGAGTTCTTCTTCGCCCACATTCCCGGCTTCACCGAGGCCAACTTCGAGGCCGTCGCCGCGAAGTACCGTGAATTGGGCTTCGCCGCCATCTTCGCCGGAGGCTTCACGCCGCTCCCCTACAAGCTGTTCACCATCACGGCGGGCATCGTCCAGCTCAACCTCGCGACATTCTTTGTGGCCTCGCTCATCAGCCGTGCCGCGCGGTTCTTCCTCGTCGGCGCGCTGTTCTTTTTCTTCGGCGAGCCCATCAAGGCGTTCATCGACCGCTACCTCGGCTGGCTGACCATCGCCTTTGTCGTGCTGCTGATCGGCGGCTTCATGGCGCTCAAGTACGTCCTCTAGGGGCACACTCGATCCGAATTGTGCCATGCGACACGATTGTGACAATTCTGGCCCCATATCTGCGTTGATTGATTCCCTTCGTTAGCCCCTTCCGACCATGAACCGATTTTTTCTCTTCAGTCTTGCCGCTCTGCTGCTGCTCGTGGCCGCGCCAGCCACCCTCGCCCAGGAAACCAACCCTGAGCGCACCGAGGAAGCCCGTGAAGAGCGGCGGCGCATGCGCGCCGAGCGAGGCACCAACGACGACCGTGAGGCCCGTCGCGCTGAGCGCCGTGCCGAGCGTGACCAAGCCGGTGAGCGTGATCCTGAGCGGGTCGCCGAGCGCGAACAGCGCCGCGCCATCCGTGAGGCGATCCAGGCCCTCCCCGAGGAGGAGCGCCAAGCCTTCATGGAGCGAATCCGCGCCCTGCAGGAAGAGCGCCAGGCCTTCCTCGACGCCTGGCAGAACCGCTACGATGCCCTCGTCAGCGAACTGCCGGGCATCACGCCTGCGCCGCGCGAGCCCCGCCCTAACCGGCAGCGGCAGGACCGTGATCGCTCGGATCGCGACCGTTCGGAACGGGAGCGCCCGGAACGGAGTCGCGATAATCAGTAGCCCTTGCTGAACTCCGGCGCGGCGAAAGCGCGTATGGGAACGAAGACCTCGGCTGGCCTCGACCGGCCGACCTCCTCTTCTCGCTTCACGCACCGCCATGCCGCTGCTGCTTCGTCTCCCCTTACTCCTTGTTCTGCTGTCTCTGCCTTCCGCGGGATGCATGGCTTCATCGAGCGCCTCTGCACCGGCCGTACGGGGAGCGTCGAACGCGACGATGCCCCCTGCAATACGCGACACGGTGACCGCGGCGCCGGGGCGCTACCGCCACACGCTACAGTACGCGGGCGCCGCCCGCGACATCCTCGTCCAGATTCCGGATGGCTACGTGCCTGGGCGCCCCACACCGCTCGTGCTGGCGCTCCACGCGGCCGGCCGTTCGGGAGAGGCCTTCGCGCGCCTGCACCCGGACCTGCTCGACGAGGCCAACCGACGAGGCTGGCTGATCGCGTTCCCGGACGGGCGGCCGTGCCTCAGCGGCCGCGGCGCGTGCTGGCCCGCGCGCGACGATCCGCACGCGGTTGCGCTAGCAGCCGGTGATGATGTGGGCTTTCTCCGCACCCTCGTGGCCGACCTCCAGAATCGCCTGGCTGTCGATCCAGCACGGGTCTATGCGACGGGTTTTTCGAACGGTGCCAACATGACGCACCGCCTGGCGGCCGAGGCTCCGGACCTGATCGCCGCGGCCGCCCCGGTCGCGGGCTTCGTGGGCCGGACAACGGGCCGCACAGATTACGCTTACTCGATGGCGCCTACACCGACGGCACCCGTCCCGATGCTGATCGTGAAAGGGCTGCAAGACGATGTAGTCGTCTACCACGGAGGCGTGCGGCCCAGCGGGACCTTCCAGGTCCTTGCCGCTGAGTACGACGCCAACTGGTGGGCCGAGGCCAACGGCTGCGACATCAGTCAGGTGGAGAAGACCGGCACGACGGGCATTGCCGACCGCCTCGACGGGCCCATCGCCACACACGACTACCGCGTGGGCTGCCGGGCTGGCGCCACGGTGCGGCTGGTGGCCGTGGCAGCGATGGACCATACCTGGCCTGGACGAGCGGAAGGCTACGACGCCACCCATGCCGTGTTCGGGTTCTTCCAACGCCACGAGCGCCGATCACGCTAGCCAATATCCACCCGGTCCACAACCCCGACAATCGTCGCGTCGGAGGCTGTCAGGTCTTGGGGCGGACGGAAGGGCAGCGCTGCCTCGGCGCTGGTGACGTAGAGCACGCGGTCGCCCGGCCCGGCATCGGCCGTGTCAAGGGCAGCGAGGGGGCGTCCTTTCGGCGAGCCGTCGGCGAAGAGGGGCTGCACGAGGAGCATCCGCTTGCCCTCGATGGACGGATCCTTGCGCGTCGCCCAGATGCTTCCGATGACGTGGCCGAGGTTCATCGTCTAGGCTCCAATGGGGTCATCCACAGGGAGGACGAGCGGATCGGTGGACTCGGCGCGCGTCTCAATGCGCGCCGTGCCCTCTACCACGTCGAGGCGGTCTACGATGGCCATGATGACGGCGTCGATGGGCTTGCCCTGCGTGAGCGCTGTCTGGCGACCCGAGGAGCCCTGTGCCACAAGGACCGTCTCGCCCTCGCCTGCCCCAACGCTGTCGGCCGCGACGACGTAGTTAGCCTGTGGCGTGCCGTCGAGGTCGATCTCGCGGACGATGAGGAACTTGAAGCCGATGAGTTGCTCGTCTTTGCGCGTGGCCCAGACGGTGCCGATGACTTGGCCGAGAAGCATGAGTCGGTAGACAGAAGACAGATGCCGGAAGGTAGCACGCCTCAGCCGCCGGTGACCTCCACCCGAATGATCTGCGGATCGACCGCGGGGAAATTGCCCGTCGCCAGCCAGAGGGTTCCGATGGCCTCGTCGAGGGGCAGTCGGCCTCGCGGTAGGGTTCCGGGGCGGGACCGAAACGCGCGAGCTTATGGGCAGCCTACTCGGAAATCCACGCGGCACCGTCGAGCGCCACGTCGGGGTGGCGCTCAGCGCTGATCGGCGTCCACCAGCGCGAGCGTGCAACGGGCAGCGCAAACCAGCCGGTCGTCCTCGTCGGTGATGCGCACCTGCCAGACGTGCGTCGTGCGGCCCTTGTGTAGCGGCTCAGCCGTAGCCGTGAGCGTGCCGTCCTGCTTCGGGCGCAGGTGGTTGGCGTTGATCTCCAGCCCGAACGCAGCCTTGCCATCAGGGAACGCGGAGACGTTGGCACCCATCGAGGCCACGGACTCGGCCAGCACGACGCTGGCACCGCCGTGCAGATAGCCCAGCGGCTGATGCACACGCTGTGTCACCGGCATCGTCGCCACGACGCGGTCGGCGCTCAGTTCGCTGTACTCGATGCCGAGGGTGGTATCGAGCGACTCGCGCTCGAAGAGATCGGGGGGCAGGGCAGACATAGAGGGGCGGAGAGCGGAGAGCGGAGAGCGGAAGGTATCGCGCCAGGCCGGGTCCGTTCCATGTGACCCCTGCGTGAGAACGCGGTACGGCGGCGCACGTTGGAGGCCGGTCTCTCTCCAACTCAGGTACTCCATGTGGGATGCCCTCCGTGAGTGGTTTCTCGGCCTCGGCGCCGAGTACGGCGTCAACCCGCTGATCTTCGGCGCGATCTACGTCGGCGCGATTCCGTTCTTCACGCTTAGCCTCGGGTGGACCATCCGCAACCTGCGGAAGAAGAAGCCCGCCACGCTGCCCGCCTTCCTGACAGGCTTCTTCTTCATCTCAGCCTACCTCTACCTCCTCGTCGCCGGGCATGGCATCCCGTGGTGGGTCTACGGCGTGATCGTAGCCCTCGTCGTCTTCGGCGCGTTTTCCACGATCCGCAAGGTGCGCCGCAGACTCGCCGAGCCGATGGCTCAGCCGAACGAGGTGCCCGGTCCTGTGTAGTCCACGCCGAAGGTGACCGCGATGGTGGCGGCGTGATCGGCGTAGGTGGATCGCGTACCCAGATCGCGGCCGGACGCGCCTTTCTCGAGCAACAGAACCGGGACGCGCTCCCGCGTGTGGTCGGTGCCGGGGTAGGTGGGATCGTTGCCGTGGTCGGCGGTGAAGAGCAGCCGCGCACCGTCGGGGAGCACGTCCACGAGATCGGGCAGCACCGCATCGACGGCTTCGAGCGCACGGGCGAACCCGTCGGGGTCGTTGCGGTGGCCGTAGCGTTCGTCGAAGTCGACGAGGTTGGTCCAGATGAACGTCGGCGTACCGGAGGCCTTCGCCTCGCCGATAGCTTCCAGTGTTTTGGCGATCCCGTCGGCGTTACCCTTCGTCTCGATCTCCGCGTCGAAGCCTACGCCGCCGAAGAGCGCTGCGATCTTGCCAATGGCGACCGTCCGCACCCCGGCCGCTTGCAGGGCCTCCTGGACGGTGGGGCCGGTCGGGGCAAGCGAGAAGTCCTTCCGCGCCGACGAGATGCGCTGGTAGTTCCCTGGCGCACCCCCGGATCGAGTCCGGGGCAGGCTCTCAAACGGCCGCGCAATGATCCGCCCGACGGTGTGCTCGCCTACACACACGCGCTCCCGCGCGGCGGTGCAGAGCCGGTATAACTCGTCCAGCGGAATCGTCTCGACGTGCGCCGCGATCTGGAAGACGCTGTCGGCGGAGGTGTAGACGATGGGCCAGCCCGTGCGCTGGTGCTCGGCTCCGTGCTCGGCGATGATGGCGGTGCCGGAGGCGGCTTTGTTACCGAGCACCCCACCGACGCCCGTTTCGCGGAGGAAGGCCTCAATGACCTCGGGCGGAAAGCCATCCGGGTAGGTCGGGAAGGGCTGATCGAGGATGAGCCCGGCCAGTTCCCAGTGGCCCGTGGTCGAGTCCTTGCCTGCCGCCGTCTCCGTCAGGCGCCCCCAGGAGGCCATCGGCTCCGCCACGGCCTCGACACCCTCCAGTGAGCGGATGCGCCCCAGGCCGAGCCGTGCAAAATGGGGGAGATGCGGTTGCGCTACCTGGCAAACATGGCCGAGCGTGTCGCTTCCCACATCGCCGTAGGCCGCAGCATCGGGACCATCGCCCACCCCGACGCCGTCGAGCACAATCGAAACGAAGAGCATGGTTGAGGGAGGGGGAAGGAAGGAAAGAAGAGAAGGGATAGACAGGAAGGCTGCAGGGACCTTTCCCAGGACCTAGGCTCGGCGCTCCCCCACTCACTCGACGATCACGCAGGGTTCGCCGCGCTCGTAGGCCTCCCGAAGCGCCGCCGCCGCATCCGCCCGAAGCATCTCCGGGTCGGTGTGGCGCGCGCGCAACAGGGCCACGCCGATGTGCACCGATTCGCCGGAATTCCCCACGCGGGTCGCCCACGCTTCGACGAAGGCCGGACCGGCGTAGCAGAACACACCCGCGAGCAACTCGCCAAACCGCTCGACGCGGGCCGTGCCTTCCACCCGGTGTAACCGACCGAACAGTTGCGTCTCGGCTTCGGCCACCGCCTCGGCCGTGCCGGACGCCAGCGTCTCCACGCCCTCCGGCACGACAAGCGCGAAGGCGAGCGGGCGCTCCTCCTTACGGGCCTCAGCCATTTCATCGGCCAGAATGGCGCTGCGCGGGCGCACCGGAGGCCACGTCTCCTCGGCCTCGTTGAGCGCGGCCTCCTTGCGTGGCGCCGGGGGCTCGGGCTTAGCAGGCTTGGCCTCGATCGGCCGGATGGCCTCCGTCCGTGCAGGCACCTCGGGCAGATCCTCGCCCTCCACACGCCTCTCGGTAAAGAGGCGACTGAGCAGATCGGCGTACGAGCCGAGCAGGGCGAGTTGCTCTTCGTCGAACGGCTCCCCGTCCTTCGCCTGATCCGCGACCAGCAGCACGCGGGCATCCGGGATGTTCAGGGCCAGGGCCGCTCCCGAGCCCACCGCCTCGTCCGGGTGGGCGTGGTACTTCAGCGACAGCAGAGCCTCGGTCTCGATCAACGAGATGGACCGGTCGTCGGGCACCTCGCTGAGGAGGTTGCCTGCGGCGCGCAGGTCGTCGGTGGAGAGGGCGGTAGCCTGACTGATGAGCGCTTCCACGACGTAGGTGTGGGCCTCATCCTCATAGCGCAGGAGCGCCACGCTCTGAGCCTCCATCTTGGTCCACAGTGCTTCAAGCAGGTACGCCGCCGCATCGGGATCGACGCCTTGCCAGAGGGGCGACGTGGCCGCGATGTGCACCCCCACCGTGCCTTCTTC
>JABDIZ010000343.1 GCA_013003465.1 Rhodothermaceae bacterium | reverse complement strand
GTCCCGACCTGATCGTCCTCGACGAACCCACGGCGGGGCTCGATCCCATCGCCTCGACGGCACTCAAGGACAAGGTGGAAGCCGCGACGGTTGCGGGCGCAGCCGGGCTGCTCACCTCGCACATCGTAAGCGAACTGGAAGCCCTCGCCGACGACCTCGTGTTTCTGATGGAGGGGCAGGTCTGTTTCGCCGGGACCATAGCCGAACTGAAGGCCACCGCCGGGTATGACCGCCTCGACCGTGCCATCGCCCACCTCATGACGGAACAGGCCCGATGAACGCTCCCGTCCTTCGCTCGCCCGCCATACGCCTCCTCAGCTACGAGTTGCGCGACATACTCCGCAGCCGCTGGGCGCTCGCCTACGCTGCGTTCTTCCTCGTCGTGACGGATGCGTTCTTCCGTTTCTCGGGCGGGGGCGAGCAGGTGGTACTGAGCCTCGTCAACGTGGTGTTAATCCTGATCCCGCTCGTGAGCCTCGTCTTCGGCGTGGGCTACCTCTACAACGCACGCGAGTTCACGGAATTGATGCTGGCGCAGCCCGTCCGCCGTCGTGATCTGTTTCTGGCGCTCTACGGCGGGCTAGTGGTGCCGCTTGCGCTCGGTTTTGTGCTGGGCGTGGGGCTGCCCTTCGCGTGGCACGGCGCAGCGGCAGAGCACGCCGCTCCGCTCGCCCGGCTCCTCGGCGCGGGCGTGCTTCTGACTGCCGCGTTCCTCGCACTCGCCATCCTCCTCGCCGTCCGCTTCGACGACCGCGTGAAAGGGCTTGGTGCCGCGCTGCTCGTCTGGCTCGGCCTCGCCGTGCTCTACGATGGCCTGGTGCTGCTCGTGGCCTACACCTTCAGCGCGTACCCGCTGGAGACGCCGATGCTGGTGCTGACGGCGCTCAACCCGATCTCGCTAGCGCGCGTCCTCCTGCTGTTGAGCGTGGACGTGGCAGCGCTTCTCGGCTACACCGGCGCGACGTTCGAGCGTTTCTTTGGCGGCGGTCTTGGCTCGGTGGTGGCCCTGGCTGCATTAGGCTGTTGGGTAGTCGCGCCGCTTGCGCTGGCCTACCGGCGCTTCATGCGCAAAGATTTCTGAGCCCGCGTGGGGGAGCACCCCACATCCTCCGGTGGGGGGACCCTACGGTCCGGTGCTGGAAGTGCCCTAGCGCAGATTAGTCCGCGTGGGGGTTCTTGAGGTCTATCTGCACGAGCCGTCCATCGTATGCCCTTGCCGTTCGCTTCGTCCGACACGCAGAGCGCCGCTCTAACGATGGGTGGCGTCGAGAAAGGTCCGCTTGACGCTGAGGCCGAGCGGGTGCGGTTCGCTGAGCTTCAGGCTTCGTTCCGCGACCAGTTCGAGCGCATCTTCCCCGACCATCTTGCCCCGCGCACGGTCGTTGTCGTTCCCAGCCTCTCTATGCCGGTGGACGAGCTGAAGAAGATCAGCGGCGTGCATCACTACGAGGAGCGGCTGCTCTTTACGTTGATGCTCCTGCGGATGCCGCACACGCGGCTCATCTTCGTGACAAGCCAGCCTATCGCGCCGGGCATTATCGACTACTACCTCCACCTGCTGCCCGGCATCCCGAGCGTCCATGCTCGCGAGCGGCTGCTGCTCCTGTCCTGCCACGATGCATCCGAAATCCCCCTGACCCAGAAGGTCCTCGAGCGCCCGCGCCTCATCCGGCGCATCCGAGAGGCGATCCTCGATCCGGCGTCAGCGCACCTGACCTGCTTCAATGCGACGGCGCTCGAGCGCTCCCTCGCCGTCCGTCTGAACATTCCGCTCTACGCCTGCGATCCGGCGCTCAACGACCTCGGCACCAAGAGTGGTAGCCGGAAAACGTTCCGCGAGGCGGGTGTTCTCCTTCCCGATGGAGCCGAAGACCTCCGCGACATGGACGATGCCGCCGAGGCCCTCGTCGCGCTGAAGCGCCGGAATCCTGCGCTCCGCAAGGCCGTCGTCAAGCTCGAAGAGGGCTTCAGCGGTGAGGGCAATGCGGTCTTTTCATTCGAGGGCGCACCAGAAAATGGCAGCCTAGGCGAATGGGTGCGGAAGGCGTTGCCCGAGCGCCTCCGCTACGAGGCCGCGACGGAGACGTGGGACCATTTCTCCGCGAGTTATGCGGCGATGGGTGGCATCGTCGAGGCGTGGGTGGACGGGGAGATGAAGGCGTCGCCATCGGTGCAATGCCGCGTAGACCCGGCCGGCCGACCGATGGTGATCTCGACGCACGACCAACTCCTCGGGGGGCCGAACGGGCAGGTCTTCCTCGGCTGCACGTTCCCCGCCGATGGTGTCTACCGCCGGGCCATCCATGATGCCGGGCAGCGCATTGCCAAGGTGCTGTCCGAGAAGGGAGTCCTGGGGCGCTTCGGTGTCGACTTCGTCTCGGTTCGGGAGGGCGCCAACTGGCGGCACTACGCCATCGAGATCAACCTCCGCAAGGGGGGCACGACGCACCCCTACGACATGCTGGAGTTTCTCACCGACGGCGCCTATGACGCAGCCAGTGGCCTGTACCGAACACCCAGCGGACAGGCCCTCTACTATCTCGCCTCCGACAACCTCGTCAGCGAACGCTACCGCGGCCTGACGCCGCGTGACCTCGTGGACATCGCCGTGGAACGGCGGCTCCACTTTCACGGGGGTACGCGCGAGGGCGTCGTGTTTCACCTCATCGGGGCCCTCTCGCAGTTTGGTAAGCTTGGGGTTCTCTGCATCGCCACCAGCCCCCCCCGGGCCCGTGCGCTCTACGACGAGACCGTCGAGGCGCTCGACCTCGCGTGCGACGAAACCCCGACACTATGAGTGCCGACGCCTACAAGCTGCGCCTCGACCGCCCGCTCGACCGCGAGGTCGCGCGGCTATTTCGCAGCCAGGTCAACCGGGCGCGCCGGGCGCTGAAGAAGCCCGATGACGACAGCGTCCACACAGCGCGGAAGGCGCTCAAACGCGCGCGTGCGGTGCTTCGGCTGGTACGCGGCGCCCTCGCCCAGGATGACTTCGACAGGCTCGACGACGCTGTACGGCAACTCGGGCGTCGCCTCGGCCCCGTCCGCGACGCGGCGGTTGCCGACTCCCTCGTCGATGGGCTCGCCGAGGAGAAAGCGCTGAAGCCATCCGTAATTCGTGCCCTCCGTGCCGAACTCGACGCCCGCCACGCGGCGGCCTGGATAGACCTGACGGCCGACGACGGCATTGAGGCCATTCGCACTGAGCTGGCCGACCTCCGCCTCGACCGCGACGCCCTTGCCGGGATCGACGCGCTGGCCCTCCACGGCGGCTTCGCGTGGACCTACCGGCGTGGCGGCGAACGCCTCAGCCGGGCCGTCGAACGTCGGCGTGCTCACGACCTCCACGCATGGCGTCGACAGGTGAAGCACCTCGGCTACCAACTCCGCGTGCTCACGCCCATCTGGCCGCTCGTCCTCGGCCCGACGGCCCGCGCCTTCGACCGCCTCGCTGAAGCTCTCGGGGACGACCACGATCTCGATGAACTGGCGCGGATCGCCGCCGCGTCTGGTCTCGGTAAAAACGAGGCGCGCGCGGTTGCCCGTCTGGCGCGAAAGCGACGCGAGGCCCTGCAATCGGCGATCTGGCCGCTCGGCGCCCGATGCTACGCCGAGTCGCCGGGCGCGTTTGCCGGGCGGGTGACGCTGTACCTTGCGGCTGCGCTCGCTGAGGCCCACGGTGCCCCCATCCATCCCCTCGACGGGGTCGCGCTCCCATCGCCGCCGAACCGCCTGTTTGCGCCGGTGCCTACCGCTGCCTAACCTTCCCACAGGGCTGGAATGGTCCTCCGGTGATGGTCCATCGCCCAGATTCTAGCCTCCCATCTGACTTCTTTACTGCATGGATCCCACCCGTGCCCTCGACGCCTGGCCGATTATGATCGGCCTCGCGGGCGGTCTCGCGCTCTTTCTCTTCGGAATGGAGCAGATGACGGCCGCACTCAAGCAGGTCGCTGGCAGTGGCATGAAAACGCTGCTGGCCCGCCTCACGACCAACCGCTTCAGTGCAGCCTTTGCGGGCGCGTTCGTGACAGCCGTCATCCAGTCGTCGTCGGTGACGACGGTGCTCGTCGTTGGGTTCATCTCGGCGGGACTGATGACGATGGGACAGTCGGTGGGCGTGATCATGGGCGCCAATGTGGGGACGACGATCACGGCGCAGATCGTGGCCTTCAAGGTGACGCAGTACGCGCTGATACTCGTGGCGGTCGGGTTTGCGGCTCTCTTCGTCTCGAAGCGGGAGCGTGTGCGGCAGTACGGGACCATGCTGATGGGGCTCGGTCTGATCTTTTTCGGGATGGAACTGATGAGCGACGCGACGCGACCGCTCCGCAGCTACGAGCCGTTCATCGCGCTGATGCAGCAGATGGCAAACCCGGCATTCGGCATCCTCGTGGGTGCGGCGTTCACGGCCGTGATCCAGTCGTCATCGGCCACGACGGGCGTAGTAATCGTGCTGGCCACGCAGGGCTTCATCACGCTCGAGGCGGGCATCGCGCTCGTGTTCGGGGCGAACGTGGGGACGTGTGTGACGGCGTTGCTGGCGGCTATCGGAAAGCCGCGCGAGGCCGTCCGAGCGGCCATGATCCACGTGCTGTTCAACGTGCTCGGTGTGGTGCTCTGGGTGGGCTTTATCGGCTATCTGGCGGATTTCGTACAAGCCTTCTCGCCGTCGGCGTCCGGCCTCGCGGGCGTGGACCGGCTGGCCGCCGAGACGCCGCGCCAGATCGCGAATGCGCACACCGTGTTCAACATCGCCAACACGCTCCTCTTTCTCCCGTTCACGACGCTCCTGGCGCGCCTCGTGACGCGGCTCGTCCCCGACCAGCCTGAAGACGCCGACGTCGTCATCCAGCCGCGCTATCTCGACGAGCTGCTGCTCGACACGCCTACGCTCGCGCTCGACCGTGTGCGGATGGAACTCCGGCGCCTCGGTGAGCGCGCCCACACCATGGTTGGCGAGGCACTTCCCATCGCTCTAGATGGGGAGGTCGAAGACTTGAAAGCACTCGAACGTCGGGACGACGAGGTGGATGTACTGCACGGTGCCATCGTTACCTACCTCGGGCGCCTTGCACAAAAGAACCTGGACCGGACGCAGGCCGAGCAGCACTTCGACTACCTCGAAGCAGCTAACAACATCGAGAACATCGCCGACCTGATCGAGACGAATGTGGTGGGGGCGGGGCTGGAGCGGCTTGGGGCCGGGATGCAGGTCAGCGCAGCGACGCGCGAGAAGCTCGCGGCGCTCCACACCCGTGTCGCCGAGGCCGTCCAGCTTACGTTCCAGGCGCTCGACGCCCAAGACGCCGGGATGGCCGGGCAGGTCATCGGGGCGAAGGGCGAGATCCAGCAACTCGCGGACGCCGCTGAGGCTCACCTCGCCCGGCGCCTCACGGCCGAGGCGCCGGACCGCCTCAGCCTTTACCGCTTCGAGTCGGAGTTGATCGAGTACCTCAAGCGGGTGTACTACTTTGCCAAACGGATCGCCAAGGATACCGCCGAGCGCGACCTCCACTTCGGCCCAAACGGACAGCCGCCTGTACCCGAACTGGACGGCGTCGTGCTCGAATCGGCGTAAGGCATGTTAGAGATCATACCCCTGGATTACAGCCTTTCGGCCGAGGAGTTTGATGCGCAGAAGAAAGCGCTTCGTACGCGCCTCGCCGCGTTGCAACGAGCCAGTGTGGAGGCCGAACTGTCCGTCTTGGTCGTCTTCGAGGGCTGGGACGCCGCGGGCAAGGGCTCCACGATCCACCGGCTCACTGAGCGCCTCGATCCGCGTGGCTTCTCCGTCCATCCCATTCGTGCGGCGAGGCCCTTTGAGCAGGACCGGCCCTGGATGTGGCGCTTCTGGCGCACGATTCCGCCACACGGCCGCTGGGCCTTCTACGACCGGAGCTGGTACGGCCGCGTCCTCGTGGAGCGCATGGATCGGCTCGTCCCCGAGCCCACCTGGCAGCGTGGCTACGACGAGATCGTCCAGTTCGAGCAGATGCTCACGGACGATGGCGCCCTCCTCGTCAAATTTTTTCTCCACATCGGACCCGAGGAGCAGCAGCGACGGCTGACCGCGTTGGCGGCCGATCCTGTCACAGCCTGGCGCGTCTCGCCGGAGGATTGGCAGAACCACCGTCGCTACGCACTCTGGCAGCACGTCTACGACGAGATGCTGGAGCGGACAGGCGTGCCGCACGCACCCTGGACCGTCGTCCCAGCCACGTGCCCGCGCTACGCCGTGCACACCGTCTTTCAGACCCTCATTACTGCGCTCGAAATGCGCCTCGATACCGCATGAAAGTCCCCAGCCTCGCCAAAACGAACCTGAAGCGCACGCTCGATGCCCGCCGCTACCAGAAGGCGATGGTGCGCTACCGCCGGGCGCTCCAGGCCCTCGGCTACCCGATCCATCTCGAACGGCGGCCCGTCGTCCTCGTGTTCGAGGGGTGGGACGCGGCGGGGAAGGGCGGCGCCATCCGCCACGTGACGGCACCGCTCGACCCGCGTGCGTACATCGTGCACCCCATCGGGCCGCCCGAAGGCGAGGACGCGCGGCGCCACTACCTGTACCGTTTCTGGCGCCGCCTTCCCGAAGCGGGCCGCCTCGCCGTCTTCGATCGGAGCTGGTACGGCCGTGTGCTCGTCGAGCGCGTCGAGGGGTTCGCGAGCGAAGACGAATGGCGGCGCGCCTACGGCGAAATCCGCGCCTTCGAAGAACAACTCGTCGCTTACGGCACACTTATTTTCAAATTCTGGCTGCACCTCAGTCCAGAGGAGCAACTCCGCCGCTTCAAGGCGCGCGAGCGCACGCCCAGCAAGCGTTGGAAACTGACCGACGAGGACTGGCGCAACCGGAAGCAGTGGGACGCCTACCACGATGCTGTCGAGGAGATGTTGGCCGAGACGCACTCGGCCCGCGCCCCCTGGACCGTCGTGGCGGGTGACGACAAGCGCTACGCCCGCGTGCAGGTACTCCGCACGCTCGCCAAGGGCCTTCGCGCCGGACTGGGCGTGCCGCCACCCGAACCCGTGGACAGGCCGGGTCGCCCCGAGGCCTAGCGGCGCTATGGGCGTGTAGGGGCTGCCCTTACGCGGTGGGCCGGGGGCGCCCGGCGCGGGGTGGGTTGGTGTACCGACAAGGCACGGCTGAGCGATGCACCATTTTGCCCGCAGCATCACCGGATCTCCATCGTGAATACGCTTCCCTCCAACGGCCAATCGGCGCATAGTGTCGGCCCTACGCGCCCGCCGCCGCTCGTGCCGCCCCATGTGGCGTGGCCGCTCTTCGTCGTGCTCCTCCTCGCGATGAGTGTAGGCGCGGCGCTCTTCACAGCCTACATGGCGAACTCGGACGGCGGCGTGCAACTCGTCGAGGGCTCCGACTACAGCCCGGACGATGATCAGTGAGTGTTGCCGCCGTCGATACGCCTCGCCGTGCGGTGCTCGCACCGGAGTCGACTCGAGTCGCGCCGGAGACGCCATGCGCGCACTGCGGGCTCCCTGTAGGGCCGCGCCCCGTCAAGCGGGAGGATGCGGCGTTTTGTTGCACCGGCTGCGCCGTCGTGTATGAGGCGCTGTCCAAGGCAGGCCTGGGCGGCACCTACTACCGGCTCCGCGCCGTAGACCGGTCGCGTCCGGCGCTGCGGCCCGTGGCGCCCGAGGTCCTCCAGGTCGCCGAACTCGATACGCCGCGTTTTCTCGCGGCGGAAACCTCAGAGGACGGTGCCGGGCGGCGGCGGTGCGAGCTGTTCGTGGACGGGGTGCACTGCGCGGCGTGCGTGTGGCTCGTCGAGCGGTTGCCCTACGACGTCGAAGGCGTGACGGCGGCCCGGCTTGATCTCCCGCGTGCGCGCCTCGCGCTGACGTTCGAGGAGGGCACCCGGCTCTCCGCCGTGGCGG
>JABDIZ010000337.1 GCA_013003465.1 Rhodothermaceae bacterium | reverse complement strand
GAGCGAGACTGATTCATAAACTCGTCGGCATGCTCAGCGGGAAGCGGAGGCGGTGACCACATCGTAGACGTTGGGGGTGCGACTGTCCACGCGGCCCCCACCGGTCTCAGTCGTGGCCGCGCCCTCGGCGACACTACGGAAGGTGCCCACGCCGCCACCCGTCGCACGCGCGCCCACGAGGAGCGTCACCGTCGCACCGCGTGGCACATCGGGGAGGATGAAGCGCGGGAG
Organism: Rhodothermaceae bacterium; assembly: GCA_013003465.1. Lineage (GTDB taxonomy): Bacteria > Bacteroidota > Rhodothermia > Rhodothermales > Rubricoccaceae > JABDIZ01. Next base: position 14,903 of record JABDIZ010000337.1, on the reverse strand, counting down.
GGCAAAGGCCAGCGAACCGGAGGCCGGATCGAACACGGAGCCCTGGCCCGGGGCCACTTCACCCACGACACGCCCGTTGCCGTCTTCGACTATGAGCCCGTCGCCGAGGAAGATCACGAACTCGTAGCCCCGGCGGTTCGGGAAGCTGTAGCGCGCGTTCCGCCCCACATCCCGAGCCCCGCCCTCCTCGGTGTCGATGGCGATGGCGGCGAAGGTGGGCTGGAAGCCTGTGGCCTCGGACGTGGCGAGGTCCACGAACTCGGCGCGGAAGTAGGTCGTCGAGTCGTCCTCGGCCACTTCGAAGTAGGTCGCATCGAGCACACGCGCGGGAATCCCCATCGGGTAGGTGTAGGTGCTCGTGGCGCCCCAGTCGTCGCCGTCGGGGTCGGTTTGCGAGAGGATGGGCTGCGCGAGGGGGTTGTCGCGGAGGAGTTGGTCACTGGTAAGGCGGCGCTGCGCCTGCACCTGCCGCATGACCGGATACTCGCTGCGCAGGTCGGGCTGCACCCAATCGAAGCCGTCCCACCACGCTGGATCAGGCGCATCGTAGCGCGTCGTCTCAGCGATCTCGCCCCCTAGGGTCGCGCCGTCAGGGGTGACCTCGACCGTGACCGGCTCGGCGGCCACAACGAGGGTGTCGCCCTGCATCCGGGTCACAGGCACGGCGATGTCAGTACCAAAGGCGCGCACGCGGACGACGGCATCCTCCGGAAGGGCGCCCTCCGGCGAGAGCGTCACATCGAGCGCCCCGCTCCCCTGCTCCATCGTCACCCCGACGTATCCGTCGCCCAGGCGCACACGGCTCGTCGTCTCACCCCACGCGGCGGGTAGGTGCGGCTCTAGGACGGCCTCAGCCGAGCCCGCGTAGTGCAGCCCGAACAGGTCTTCGTAGGCGTTGGCGATGAACGCGGCGAGGCTCCACGGCTGCACCGGCGCGCCGCCGACACGCGGCAAGGTATCGGCCACCCGGGGGTGAGCATCCACCACGTCGGGGATGGCCCCCACAACGCCCTGATTCAGAACGATGCCTGCCTCGGCCTCCAGCAACTCGTAGGCCTTTGCCGCTGCGCCGGTCTCGGCCATGACGCTGATCAAGGGGCCGCTGAGCCACGTCCATACCAGCCCGTTGAACGCGGCCTCATCGGGGCTGTAGTAGGCCGGGGCCTGGAGGAAGGGATAGAACAGCGAATCGCTCTGCGGACGCGTGGCAAGGCCCCACGGGTAGGCGAGTTGCTCGGCGAGGGTGCGGGCGAGGCGGGCCTTCTGTTCGGCGGGCAGCTCGAGCCGGTCGAGCGCGACGAAGGCGCTGGGGCGCAGGAGCGTGCTGCGCTGACCGCGCCGGTCGATCACGTCGGTGACGGTTTCGCCGGAGACGAAGCGCTCGGGGAAGCGCCGCAGCAGCACGTCGGCCGAGTCGGCGTACCAACGGGCGGACTCGCGCTGACTGACACCCATGATCCGGGCGAACTCGGTCATGGAACGGAGCGCTTCGTAGAGCGCGCCCTGGCCCTCCACCGGCAGCCCGCCGCGCGGCGTGGCGATGCCCTCGCGCGTAATCGGGCTCTGCATCCACGTCTGGTTGTCTCGCGCGAGCAGGAAGCCCTCGTCGGAAACCTGACGACCGTACCGGCGGCTGTCCTGGTAGAGCCCGCGCATCGCAAAGACGGTCTTGAACCAAAAGTTGGGCGCGCCTGAGATCAGCCCTCGGTCGCCCGTCGCCCGCACGTAGTCGCCGACGGTGGCGAGGTAGAGCGGGGTGGCGTCGGCCGAGGTGAAGTCGGCACGCCCCCCGGGGCGTACAATGTTGGGCGCGCGCCCGAGGATGTCGATGCGCTCGTCGAAAAGCTGCTCGTCGCCGAAGGTGGTGAGCAGGCTGCGCGCGGTGTCCCACTCGCCCGTGGCGAGAAGCGCGTCCATAACGGCGAGGGCGCTGCGGCCGGGAGGCGGCTCGGCGCCCGGCAGACCGGGCACGACGACCGTCGCACTCGTATCGGCGAGGGTGAGCGCGTCGAGGGTGAGGCGGCCCCAGGCGAGGGCCTGATCAAACGCTTCGTCCTCCGTATCGAAGGGAGCCGCGTCGAGCTGTCGCGCCATGCGCGTGCTGCGTGCCTCGGCTAAACGCTCGGCGTTTCGTAACGCGAGTTGGGCCAGCGAATCCGCTTCCTCCGGCGTGTTCCCGGTCGTCACGACGAGGGCGCCCGGCGTCGGGAAGGCGACCTCGCCCAGACCCAGGGCTAGACGCCGCCCGGCCTCCGGTTCCTCGTCGCGGGCGCCAGTGTGGGCTTCGCCGCGCGTGGCACGGATGGCGAGCCAGACGGGGCGCGGGTTGTTCTCGCGTGCTTCGAGGAAGTTGCCGCGCGCGATCAGCAGCGTCGCGCCGCGTGCTTCCATCTGGTAGTCGCTCGCGCCACCGCGATCGCCGAACACAGGGCGGAACGCCACGGTGCCGATGGAGTCTGGTACCTCTACGAGGAGCGCACCCCGCTCGTCCAGCATCGTGATCCGCTCGGTGATACGCGTTCGGTTGGCCCCGCGGATCGAGTTGACGAGGCGACCGAGGAAACCGCTCGTGTCGCGCTGCACGTACGTGCGCACGGCGAAGTCGGGGCGGGCGACGCCGCGCGCACGGTCCACCGGGCCGAGAGCCACCGAGTCCTGGTCCATCCACCAGCGCCAGCCATCGAGCATCCGAAAGTTGCCCGCGATGAAGCCCATCGCCAAGTCGTCCTGCGGCGCGGCGAGCGCGTCGTAGAAAAAAGCCCCCGCCTTATCGGAGTAGAACACCGAGCGAGCCACGTTGAGCGTGTCGTCCTCCGCCGGAGCCTCCACCGTGACGGCGAGTGCCGCGAGACCTTCCGGCCCCTCGGCAGCCAACCGTTCGTCGGCGTCGCCGCAGGCTGCGAAGAGCAGGGCGAGAGCGAAAAGGAGGGCACGCCGCATCGGCTAGTAGACGGATTCCGCCGCGTTGGTCTTCTTGAGGAAGACCTGGGTAAAGAGGAAGAGGATAGCGAAGATCACCATCGAGAGAGCCGCCGCCCAGCCGAAGCGGTACATGAAGAACGCGGCCTCGTAGACGTAGGATACAAGGATGTGCGTCTGATCGTTTGGTTCGCCCCCATTGGTGACCAGCCACACCACGTTGATGTTGTTGAAGGTCCAGACGGTTCCGAGCGTGATGGCCGGAATCATGACCGGCTTGAGCAGCGGCCACGTGATCTGCCGGAACTTGGTCCACGCCCGCGCGCCATCCACGTCGGCCGCTTCGTAGAGTTCGCCGGGGATGGACTGCAACCCGCCAAGCGCCACGACCATCATGAACGGGAAGCCCAGCCACACGTTGGTCATGATCACCGCCACGAACGCCATGAGGGGGTCCGTCAGCCATTCGACGGCCGGGGCGTGCAGCACCTTCGTGATGAGCAGGTTGACCGCGCCGTACTCGTAATTGAACATGCCGCGCCACGTCAGCGCCGTGATGTACTGCGGGACGGCCCACGGCAAAATCAGCAGCACGCGCCACGCGCTCTTGCCCTTGATAAACTTCTGGTGCAGCACGACGGCCAGAAACACGCCGAGCCCAACGTGGAAGACGACGTTGACGACCGTCCAGATGACCGTCTTGAGGAACACCGCCCAGAAGGCCGACTCCGCAAATACGGCCCCGTACTGCTGCGGCCCGATCAGCTCCCAGTCGCGCAGCGTGTAGATGTTCATGTTCGAGAACGAGATCGCCACGTTGTAGAAAAACGGGAAGGCGACCACAGCGAGCACGAGGACCACCATCGGCCCGAGCAAGAACGTGAGGAAGAGGCGGAACCGCCACTGCTCGCTCAGCACGGACGTTCGGGCCGTCTCCGTCCGGCTCCCGTCCGAACCGCCGTCGGCCTCGGCACGGCTCTTTTCGCGGACCTCCAGGGCCATTCCTTCGTTCGGGGCGTCGAGCATAGGTGGGATAGGGGTGATGGACAATGGGATAGGGGGGCGCAGAAGCCCTATTTCCTATATCCCGTCCTCCATTTCCTAGTTCAAAAACGTGTCGGCGATGCGCTTCTCGGCGGCTTCCTGCATCTGCTGGGCGGCTTCTTCGGCGGTGATGTTTCCATTCATCACGAGTTGGTAGGGGCCACGCATGGCGTCCCAGATCTGGCGCATCTGCGGAGCCGTCGGCATGGGGCGGGCGTGCTCGATCTGCGCGAGCGACTGCTGAAGAATGGGGTTGTCCTCGACGAGCGACGACGCCCGCAGGCTGTCGATGACGGGGATCGCGGCGAGGCGCTCGGCCATCGCGCGCTGGATGCGTGGCCCAGTCAGGTATTCGAGGACGGTGAGGACGGCGGGTAGCCGCGCGTCGGAGACAGCCGGGTTGATGGCGTAGCCTTTGGCGGCCATCATCGGCTGCGCCCAGAGGCCGGTCTCCTCGTTCATCGGGATCGGCGCGAGCTGGTAGTCGATGCCCGCATCGCCGTACCCGGCCCACGACCACGGCCCGTCGATCACGGCCGCCGCGTCGCCCTCCGAGAAGAGCATCTTGACGGTCTCGTAGTCGTTCTCGCGCGGGATGATGCCGTAGCGGTCGCGCAGATCGAGCACGAACTGGATCGCGCGGACGGTGGCGGTGTTGTCGAGCGTCGGGTTGCCGTCGTCGTCCATCACCCAGCCGCCGAACGAGGTCAGGAACGGGATGAAGAAGAAGGGCTCGGTGTAGTTCCAGGTGAGCGCGTAGTGATCGGGGCGTCCATCGCCGTCGTCGTCGCGCGCGAGCTCCTGGCCGAGTTCGATCAGTTCGCCGAGCGTCTGAGGCGGCTCGGGGATGAGTGCGCGGTTGTAGACGAAGGTGAGATGGTTGCCCACCTGATCGGCCACACCCACGAGGTGCCCGTCCCACATCAGCAGGCCATCCTCGGAGAACCCTGCGACGAACTGCTCATCCACGAGGCCATCGAGCGGACGGATGGTCTCGGTGAGCCCGAGTGTCCCGACGTTGTCCGCCGGGCCGTAGATGAGGTCCGGGCCACGCCCCCCGATGGCCGCGAAGACGTAGTGGTTGCGCAGTTCCTCAGTTTCCTTGTAGAGCGTCTCGATGCGGATCGAGTCCTGACCGGCGTTGAACTGCTCGACCCAGTCTTGCAGGAGCGCGCGCTCGGCGGCGTCCTTCTGGTGCCATACCTGCACGACGGTCACGCCGTCGTCGGCCGCGCCGCAGCCCGCTGTCCAGAATAGGGCTGCCAGCACGAAAAGGAGGCTGTTCTTGACGGCCGACCGCCGACCGCCGACTACCGAGAAAGCGGCGATCGGTCGTCCGCGGTCTGCGGTCATAGAACCGGGGTCAGGGTAGTGCATTACGCGGAATCCAGATCATTCATCGAGACCATAGGGACGAACATCGGCTTGCGTGGCGCGCCGGAAGACGACGACCGTGCGTGGCGGGATCGCATTGCTGAACGACACGCTCCCCTCGTCCGGGATGGTGACATTCAATGAGGCGATGTCGGCCACCTCGCCGCGCGAGGTGAAGATCGGCACCAGCGGAGCATCGGCGCCACGCTGCCCGAACCGGATACGCTGCACGGCGTCGCTGCGGTTGAGCATCACGATCCACTCCTCGCCTTCATGTCGACGCGCAAACGCGAGTGTTTCTGCGGCGTCGGCAGCCGCGAGCACCTCGAACGTGCCATAGCGAAGGGCCGGTGTGTTGCGACGCAACGCGAGGGCCTGCTGGTAGAAGTCGAACAGGTCCCCATCGAAGGCAACCGGATCGCAGGCCCGCTCCTGTCCACGCGGATCGAGGCACTCGTCGGTATACGTGAGACCAGGCCAGACCATCGGCTTGCGGTCGTCGGGGTCGTCGGCGCCCCACATCCCCGCCTCGGTGCCATAGTAGAGCATCGGCGCCCCGACGAGCGTGGCCTGGAGCACGGCGATCATGCGCTGGAGGTCGCGCTCGGCGGCATTCGGTGCACGCGGGTCATAGACCTCGCTGTAGCGCGGCGAGACCTCGCGGTCGAAGTTGGCCTGCATCCCGGCGTTGACGAGCATCGAGGCCACGCGGTCGGTGTCGTGGCTGTCGATCAGGTTCATCAGCACGCGGGCACTTTCGAGCGGGTAGGCGGCCGTCCGCTCGGTCAGGTTCTGCGCGTACTGCTCCGCACCGATCCGCCCGTCGATCAGGAACGCCTCCGTCGGGATGGCGAAGCCGAAGTAGTTCTTGGTCGCGGTGAAGCCGCCCTCATCGAGGAAGTCGGTCGCGTCGCCCCACACCTCAGCGACGGTGTATGCCTCGGGGTTGATGGAGCGGACGAGCGCGTGCCAGTCCTGCCAGAAGCCAACGGGGACTTCTTCCGCCACGTCGAGCCGCCACCCGTCGATACCGTCCGAGGGATCGCCGTCGCCATCGGGGTCCATCCAGCGGCGCGTTATGGCGAAGACGTAGGCCTTCGGGCCGGAGTGCAGGTCCGTGCCGTGCGCGTTGTCCGCGAAGACGGGAAGACCGCGGTAATCCCACCAGCCCTGCCAGTCGAACTCATCCTCGGGCGTGGCCGGGTCGTCGGCAGCGAGTGGGAGGTACCAGTCCCAGTACGGCGAGTCCTCGCGGCTCGCCCGGAAGTCCTCGAAGGCGAAGAACCGCGTACCGGTGTGGTTGAACACCCCGTCGATCACGACGCGCATCCCGCGCGCGTGCGCAGCCTCCAGCAGGTGCAGAAAGAGCGAGTCGGCGGCCGTCCAGCCCCACGTCGTCGGATCGGCGGTTTCTCGTGCGATCTGGGCGAGATCGCCTTCGGGGTCCGGCCCGAAGTACGGGTCGATGTGGTGGAAGCTGGCGGCGTCGTATTTGTGGAGGCTCGGCGCGTAGAAGACAGGATTGAAGTAGAGCGCATTGACGCCGAGCGAATCGAGGTACGGCAACGTGTCGAGCACACCCTGGAGGTCGCCGCCGTAGCGGCGGTGGAAGACGCCATGCTCGTAGAAATCGGGGCCGATGGCTTCTTCCCAGCGCTGGCGGGCGTACCAGTCGGCCGTCCAGACGGAGCGCGCCCAGAGCGACTCGGGAACCACGTCGGGGAACTCCAGCGAGGCCCATGTCGGGTCGTTCCTCGGATCGCCGTTGCGGAAGCGCTCGGGGAAAACCTGGTACCAGAGGGCGTCCGCTGCCCAGTCCGGCGGCTCAGCGAGTTGCGCGGCCGCAGGCGCAGCGAGCAAAAGGAGGACTCCGATCACCAGGCCCACACCCCCTGCCCTCTCGCGTGCGCATCGCAAGGCGAGAGACCTCTGCCAAAATGCGGGCACGGAACCGGCAGAGATCCCTCGACTTCGGCCTAGCGGCCTCCGCTCGGGATGACGTGGGTATGGCGGTTGACGTGGAACCATCTACCGCACCACCGTGATGGCTTGCGTGGCGGTCTGCCCGGCTGCCGTGAGCCGGGCGAGGTAGAGGCCACTCGGCAATCCGGCCGCCTCGAACGGCACCGCATACGATCCGGCCGCACGCGCCTCGTCCAACAGCGTCGCGACCTTGCGGCCGAGCACATCGAACACCTCCAGCCGCGCCGCGCCCGCCTCAGGCATCGAGAAGGCGACGGTGGCGGATCCGGTGACCGGGTTGGGATAGACCGCCTTGAGGCGGAAACTCGCCGGGCCTTCCGCGAGGGGTTCGTGGGCGACGGTGATGAGACCGGGCTCAGGCGAGGGCACATCCACATCGGTCCAGAGATGGAACTCACCCGCCTGAAGCGTGACTTCGTGCGTCCCCGCCTGGAAGGTGACCTCGGTGTCGTCGAAGAAGTCGTACCACGTCGTTGGCTCCGCGAGCGTAAAGGAGAACGTCCCCTCGGTTACGCCGAAGTTGCCGAAGATGAGTGCCTTGGTAGGCTCGCCACCCGGCGCTGAGGGGAGGCTCAGGTCGATGTGGCGGATGGACGTGAGGCCGAGTTGCAGGTCTACCTCGGTATCGAGGCTGCGGAAGAGAGCGTAGTCCTGGCGCAGGTTTGCCAGCGCGGCCCACGTCTTGTAGAGCTTCTGGCGGAGGGCACGCTCAGCAGCGGGCTCGGGCATCAGCGTGCCGGTGTAGGTACCGGGCACCGGCGCGACGCCGTCCACCCAGTAGTCCCAGCGGATTGGCTTGTTGGCGACGCGGTCCGGCGTGCCGGCGGGGCAATCGCCGAGCGAGCCGTCGCCGGGCCGCAGACACTCGCCCGGCCCGCCGCCGTAGCCGAGTTCGCCGAACTGCCACAGCATGCGCGGCCCCGGAACCGTGAAGAAGAACGCTCCGATGAGCTTCTGCCGGTCCAAGGCCGTCCACAGGTTGCGGACGGAGTAGCTGCCGTTCTGATTGCCGAAGGCGAAGTTCCTGAACATGAGCCACTGCTCATCGTGGCTCTCCATGTACGTGGCCGCATTCGGGATACCGATACCGCCTGCCCAGTTCGGCGCATAGGTCTGCGTGAGCGTGCTCGGGAAGTCGGTCGCCGTGGGGTAGCCCATCGCGCTCTGGCTGTACTCGCGGTTCATGTGGTGCCAGAGCACCGGCCCCTTCCGCCCGGCACCCTGCCCGATGGCCGTCAGCTCCTGCCACTCCTGGGTGCTGTTGATAAGGTGCTCCAGAATGACGTAGGTGTCGGGTTCCACGTCATAGATCGCCTCGATCATGCGCGTCAGCAGGGCGATGCGGCCTGGGTTGTAGTTGAAGAAGTCGCCGGTCTGCATGAACCCAGCCGAGAGATCGAAGCGGAAGCCATCGACGTGGTATTCCTCGATCCACCAGCGGTTGACTTTGTCGAGCCAGAGTTGCGTGAGCGGGCTCTCGTGGTTGACGTCGTTGAAGACGTTGAAGGGGTGCGTGGCCGAGACGTTCATCCACGGGTTATCCGCTGTCGGCGCCCCGAAATCGCCCTGGTTGTAGAGGCGGACGAACGGGCTCTGCCCCGTGGCGTGGTTGTAGACCACGTCGAGAAGGACCGCCATGCCGCGCGCGTGCGCCGCGTCTACGAACGCCTTGAAGTCGTCCGTAGCCCCGTAGTACTTGTCCACGGCAAAGTAAAAGGCCGGGTTGTAGCCCCACGACTCGTCGCCGTCGAACTCGGCAATCGGCATCAGCTCGATGGCGTTGACGCCGAGGCGCTCCAGATAGTCGAGCGAATCGATGAGTGAGGTGAAGCTGTGGTCGGCGAGGAAGTCGCGGACGAGGAGTTCGTAGATGACGAGGTCTTCCTGCGCCGGGCGCTCGTAGCTGCCGTCGGTCCAGGGGAAGGCAGGCGCACCGGGCCGGAGCACGCCAACGGCGAAGTCCGTCTGTCCGTCGGGGTAGCCCACCTCGCCAGGATAGAGCACCTTGGCGGCGTACGGATCGGCAACGCGGAGCACACCGTCCACGAAGTATTGAAAGACGATCTCGGTGCCGGGTGTGAGGCCCATCAGTTCGAGCCACCAGCGGGTGCCGTCTGCTGCGTCGGGATCGCGCTTCATCAGGTAGGCGTCGTCCACCTGCCACCCGTTGAAGTCGCCGAGGACGTAGACGTAGCTCTTGGATGGGGCACGGAGCACGAGCCACGCGCTCGTGTCATCGGCGTCGCTGTACGTGATCCCGTCGTCGAGGAAGGCCGGGACGGCTTCGTCCACGACCGTCGGCGGAATGACGCCCACCTCGGCCTCGACCATACGGCCCATCGCGTCCTCGGCCTCCACGCGGAAGAACGAACCCGGCGGCACCGGGGCCGGGAGTTCCAGGCGGTAGATGCCGTCGCCCGTGTCGGTGATGCCGGTCGTGTACGGGTCCTCGTTGACGGTAAAGGTGATCGAGGTGAAGGCCTCCGTGCCGAAGAGCCCGACGGAAACCGCGGCGATCTGCCCCGATGCATTCTGCTCACGCGCCAACTGAAAGGCCATCGGGTCGGCGACGCGGATTACGGAGTCGTTGTTGGGTCCGAAGGTTTCGGAGCCGAGGGGATCGGTCAGCCACTGCCAGGTCGTGCCGCTTTCGTCTTCGTGGACGTGCACCTTGTAGGTGTAGCCCCCGGACGGATCGCTGCCGTTGCCCTGGCCACCGACCTCCAGCGGAATCGTGTAGCGGTATTCCTCCAGCGCTGCATCGAGCGCCATCTGCGAGGGCGCGCCGATATCGATCTGGCCACTGTTGTTCGGCCCCCAGTCGTTGAACGAGCCCGGCAGAAACGCCCGCTCGACCGGCGCGATGGGCGGTGCCGTCACATCCGGCAGGAAGCGGAAGGTGATGTCGAGCGTCTGCCCCTGTGCCACCGAGACGGCGACGAGCAGCACGACGAGAAGCGAAAAACAGCGGCGAGCCATGAGGTCGGGTAGGCGAGAGAAAAACGCCGGTCCCCGGTAGCGGAGACCGGCGTGTGCGGTGCCGGAGCGATGGCACCGGGACGCTCCGCGTGGCTCGTCGGAGCGCCCCGTGTGCGAGAATGCTACTGGAGCACCGTCATCATCCGGGATACGACCCGGCCATCGGCCTCCAAGCGGTAGAGGTAGGTCCCGCTGGAGAGGTCGCGCGCGTCGAACCGAACCGTATGCTCACCGGCCGGCTGGAAGCCCTCGGCAAGCGTGGCGACGAGGCGCCCGGTCAGGTCGTAGACCTTGACCGAGATGTCCTGGCCCTGGTCGAGGCGATACGCGATGGTCGCGGTCGTCGTGAACGGGTTGGGGTAGCTCTGCCCGAGCGCAATGCCATCCGGCAGTTCTGCCCCCGGCTCGTTGGCCGTGTTGGTACCGTCGGCCTCGCCGCCGCTGCGCACCACTTCCACCATGGTCCCGTCAATGAGGAGATACGGATCGTAGACCGGATCGCCGTTCGGGCCATTGTCGTCGTTGTAGAGCCCGTTTTGCTGCTGGACGGCCCCAAAGGCGTGGCTGATCGTCTGCGCGCCTTCTGCCAGGAAGAAGTACGGGTCATTCCCGGCGTTGGCTTCGTTGTCGCTGCCGTTGACGCCCCACTTGCCGACGATCGTGCGGAGCGCCCCCGCCGGATAGGTGAGCGTCAAGGTGAAGACCGAATCGCCGTCAGCGTCAGTGGCCTCGAACTCGGAGAAGCCTTCGAGGTCACCGTTCCAGCCAAGCCAGTCCGTGATGCCTGCACCGGGGCCACCGCCTGCATCGGACTCCCACATAGCGGGGCCATTGAGGAAGAGGCTCGCAACGGCGGTCTCGTCTTCACCGGCACCAGTGATGGCGGGGATGATCCCTGTGTCCTCAAGCACGTAGTAGGCCGGACGCGCATCCACCTCGAAGGTGACCGTGGCGGCCGCCGTAAGCACGGCGTCGAACGTCACGTCGTCGAAGAACCGACGCGGGACCACAAGCTCTTGGAAGCCGTTGTTGTCGGCGTCGGTCTCGTTACCCGTGGTCTCGATGAAACGGTCGCTGCCGCTCTCCCAGCCGATCACCGCACCGGTGGGCTCATAGGTGATGAACTTGTAGGGCGACATCCCGGGGGTCTCGACACCGGTCGCCTGGATGATGCCGGTGTAGATATTATCCTCGGTCGAGCTCTCCGTGAGTTGGTAAGCCGCGTCACCTGCTGCAGCACCCCAGTCGCTGATCGCTCCAGCCACGTAGATTTCTTGTGTCATCGGATCGAACGCGCCACGCTGGATGGCGACGTTCATATCCACCGAGAACAGGATCTCGTAGTCCTCTGGAGTTGTCATCGTGCCGCACTCGTCCACCGGATCGCCGTCGGCGAATTCGACAACGTCCAGCACCTGCGTAGCGTCACTGGTGACGGTATAGGTGCGGTCGCCGGTGGCGTCTTCATAGCCGAGTCCTGCGTCACCATCGGCGTAGAACTTGTAGGCGAGCATGTCGCCGTCGGTGAAGGTGAACGTGCCGGTGTAGATGCCGTCAGCGTCCCCGTCGTCCAAGACGAAATCGTTGTTGGCTGTGTCCCAGCCGTTGGGGCTGCCGACGATCTTTGCGGTATGGACCATCGGGTCAAACTGACACGAGGTGAGATAGGGGTTCATGTCAACCTGGAAGGTCACATCTTGGGCAAACGCCGGAGCGGCCCAGAGCGCAATCAAGCAGGTCAACAACCCGGTGCGTGTAGCGATACGCATGATTCTAGGGGTTGGGTTGGAGATAGTGATGGGGAAACCGGCGAAGCCGGGGGAAATGGCGGGCAGCGCCGGGGCTGAAGCGCAGCGAACCAGAGGGCCGCGAACAAGCAGCCTCACCGGTCGGTGCGCCGTGCCTCAGAACGTCACGCCGAGTGAGAACATCTGGGGGGTACCAAAGGGTTCGTATTCCTGAAAGACGTAGTCGAAGGAGGCACCGAGGCGGTTGGTGAAGGCATACTTGAGGCCGAAGCCCACGGCCCAGCCGCCGTCTTCGGTGATCGAGGAAAAAGCCTGGCGGTAGCCGCCGCGCACGTAGAGCAACTCGCGGAAGCTGTACTCCGCCCCCACGTTGGCGCTCTGCGAGTTGTCGGACGGGGCCAGCCCTTCTACCGCAACGGTCAGAGCCTGGTCGCTCGTACGGAAGGCATCGGCGGCCACACCGACGCGGAAGATGAGGGGCAGGCGCCACTCGCTCACTTCCAGTTCCGCAGGCAGCCCGTCGTTGTTGCCGCCCTGGTTCGGGGCGATGTCGATGCGCTGGCGCAGATCGCGGCCCGAGAGCTTCATGTCGCTGCCGAAGTTGGTCATCGCCATGCCGATGGTCAGCCCACGGTAGCCCGTGTCGTAGACGACGCCGAGGTCCACCGCCGCGCCATTGGCGGACTCGTTCCAGATCTGCTGACGCACCAGCTTCACCGTCCCGCCGAAGGCGAACCGATCGGTAAGCGCTCGGCCGTACGAGACGCCGACGGCGAGGTCGAGCGCGGTGTAGAGTTCACCGGTGCCCTCCGGTTGATCCACGGTGGTGACCAGTTCATCGCCGTAGTCGAGGGCCGTCACACTCAGGCCGAACGTGCCGAGCCCACCTCCGTTGAACGTGAGCCCGAAGAACTGATGGCGTGTGTGGACGAACCAGTCGGAGTTGGAGAACAGCGCGGCGCCGGTGCCCGCCCGCGCGCCCGAGGTGGCGATGGCAGCGGGGTTCCAGAAGAGCGCAGCGGGGCCTTCAGCGGTGGCCACCTGGGCACTCCCCATGGCCGTGCCCCGCGCATCGATGCCGAGACCAAGGAAGGCTGCCGCGGTCGTGCCGGACTGGTCCTGGGCGAAGGCGCTCCCGGCCACGAGGAGCCCGAGCGCGCTTGCGAGGAGAAGGTGCTTGCTCATGATCGTTTCTCGGCTACTTGATCAGCGCGAGCTGGCCGGTTCGTTCGCCAACGCCCGGGGCTTCCACGTGGTAGTAGTAAATGCCGTAGGCGACCTCCAGGCCCTCCCGCGTACGGAGGTCCCAGCTCACCGTCCCGTCGGCGATGTCGCTGTCGTGCTGGAGTTCGCGAATGAGTGCGCCGCGCACATTGAAGACGCGTACGGTCGACCCGGCGGGCAGGTGAATGAAGTCGATGCGGCGCTCGCCGCGTCCGCTCGTCACCGTTGGGGGGAGCGCGCGCTCCCAGGAAGCCGCCGCCACGTAGGGATTGGGCACGACGCGAATGCGGTCGAGTTGATCTTGCGCCAGCGTGTCGTCGACCTTCGAACTGACCGTCGAGAGCGCGAGCCGGTCGCGGATGCTAAACGGCTTGCGTGTTACGAGGTTGTAGACATCACCCGAGCTGGGGAAGGCGCCGAACGTGCCGTCGGGATTCTGACGCGCCCGGACGATGTAGGTTGGAAAGCGTTCGCCCTCCTCAATCCCCTCGATCGTCTCGTAGATGAAGATCAGTTCCCCAGGCGCATCGAAGAAGCCGTTGCGCGTGGCCGAGGACGGCTCGAAAAACACATGTTCCGCAGGGCGGTCCAGCGTGGTGTTGCGCACGGTGAAGTTGGTCGGGCCCGCCACAGCCGTTGGCCCAAACGGCGGAATGCCCAAGACAAATCCACCGATGGCCTGGCCGACGGCTTCGTCGGCAAACTGGATTTCATAGTCGTACGGCACCGCCATGCCCGTGTAGCGCCAATCAACCACATTGATCTCACCCTCGAAGGTGTCGATGAGGTCCCCGGGGTTCACCCAGCCAGTGCTGTCTTCGAAGACGCGCGTCTGGTCGTTATTGAAGATGAGACGGACGCCATCAAAGACGGTGGAAGCGGCGTCCCCAACCTGGTTACTCGCAATCACCTCGCCGCCCCGCTGTACAAAGAAGCTGTCTGCCGAGGGCTCCTCATCCGAGAAGACGACGGTGTACTGAGCCCCCTCCATCAGCATCCGCGGGTCAAGCACTTCAGCGAACGCTTCGCCCGTCGCTGGCCCTGCCACCTGCTCCACGTCCCCCACGATCTCGCCCTGGACGAACCCTGCTGCGGGCGCGTTCGGGATCACCTCCACCACGTTGCTGCCGGTGAAGAACGTCCCGTCCTCGCGGATGCTCGACGGAATGTCGTTCTCCGCTGGGAAGAAGTCGGGCGATCCGGAGTCATAGGCCGTAACGGCATAGTAGTACCGCTGTCCATTGTTGACCAGCGAGTCGACGAGTGAGTACCGAAGCCCGGTGTCGTCCCCCAGGTCGAAGGGGACGCCGCGCACGCGCGGGTCGGTGGTGACGTAGAGCCCCTCGATGCCATCGTCGCGGTCGAATTGGCGGAAGGGTACGCGGAGCGCGTCGTTGCCGAAGGCGTCGGTGACCGTTTCCACGTCCCGGAAGAAGGGATCGGTGCTCTTGAAAATGCGATAGCCCTGGAAGTCATCGCCGAGCACAGGGTCCACGGACTGCTCGGCGACGCCATCCCAGAAGAGCGTCACCTGGCCATCGCCCGGTACCGCGTTCAGCGTTGGGCGATCCGGAGGGCGCGCGAACTGGTAGTTGCGGTCGTAGATCTCCTGGATCGTGATTGCGTTGGTGG
>JABDIZ010000319.1 GCA_013003465.1 Rhodothermaceae bacterium | reverse complement strand
CTACCACTTGCTGCTCGACTGGCCGGTCCCGATCGTGCAGGCGCTCGCCGGACATCGGGACAGCACGGTCACACTTGGCTACTGGCGCGACGCCTCCACGCTGCTTTGGGGCGACAGCCGCAAGCGGTTCCGCGAGGCCGCTGTCGAGCTCGGGTTCGAGCCCTACGACGGCGTGGCGGTCAGGCTGTAGGAGTTACTACGCTGTAGGGACTACTGCGGGGGGCTCTTGAACCGAAAGACCATTCGGCAGAGATCAGTCGGACCACTCATGGCAGATCTACCCAGCTACCGAGTGGGTACGCCCGCATAATACGGGTACGCCTTCGTCTCCCAGAAACCCGCAGCGCGGCGTCGAGAGGGCCGATCCGGCTGAGATACTCGTCGCAACAATGGGTACGCCTGGGGTACGCCTCTGCGCGGACAAAGCCGGATGGGAGCCGACGGGAGCGGAACGGGGTACTTTGGTCCGGCCAGCCGGAACAATGTAAAAATGCCCGTAATCGACGATTAAGCGCGATTACGGGCATTCTGATAGGTACCCCCGGTAGGACTCGAACCTACGACCCGCTGATTAAGAGTCAGCTGCTCTAACCAACTGAGCTACGGAGGCAAAAGCAATCTACGGCGCTTCCGTCGTTGGGTTCTGTCAAGCGGCTCTGAAAACGGCGTTCAGAAGCCTACGCGGAGGCTCAGACGCACGCTCCGGCCAGGGGCGAACACGCCGTAGGGTCGGAATCGGCTCAGTGGGTCCACGTAGGCGGTGTCAAACAGGTTGTCCACGGAGAGCATGGGGGTGATGGTTAGCCCTCCGCTTGGGAAAGCGGCCCCGAGCGAGAGATCCCAGACGATAGAGGCGTCTGTCGGGATTTCTTCAGGGAGTTCCGGGCGATCCTGCGCCGCGACGAACGTAGGACCGAAGCGTGCTTCGAGGTCGCGTGCCGGGCCGAGTTGTTCAGCCTTGTACTCCACGGCGGACCGCAGGCGCGCGGGCGGGATGAACGGAAGCGGCACATCCGTCTCGCGGTTGGTACCCCTCGTAGCATCGCCGGAGAAGTGGAGGCCGAGGCCGTGCAACGCATGCGGATGGATGTCCAGCCGGAACTCTGCGCCGACGAGACGGGCATTGGCCTGGGTGAAGTCGTAGATCACGAAACCACTCTCGGGATCAATCTCGGCCGTGGCTCGCGGGAAGATGTAGGCATCGATCTGATTGACGAAGCCGCTGACTTCAGCATAGACGTGCGGGGTGCGGTAGCGTGCTACGCCGTCGAGGGAGAGATTCGACTCGGGCGTAAGATCTACAGCGCCGCGCTCGAAGCGGAGCGTGCCCTCGTGGACGCCATTGCCGAACAGTTCGATGAGCTGCGGCGCGCGGAAGGCCCGTCCGACGTTGAGGGCCAGCGAGAAGTCGCCGCGGGGTTGCCAGGCGGCGCCGAGCGCCCCCGTAAGCGCGGTGTAGCTGCGCGTCTGCGCGAGGACACCGAGGTCATCGTTCGTCTGTACGTCGAGGGCCCGCGCGTCGAAGCGGAGCCCGGCATCGAGCGTGAGCGTAGGGAGAACGAGTTCTTCCGTCACGTAGATCGCGCCGTTCAGCGTCGTGGCGGCGGGGATCAGGGTTTCTTCGGCGAGGGTTTCGTTTTCCTGCCACATTCCGCTCACGCCGACCGTACCGAACAGCTTCCCGACCGGGCGGTGATGCAAACGCACATCGGCGGTGCCCGTCGTGAGACGCAGGAACAGCGCGGGCTCTGCGTCACCCGATACCGGCCCCGCTTCAGCCTCCTCGCCCTCGAACTCTTGGCGGCGGTTCTGTTGGAGCGCGGTGATGATCTCCAGCCGGTTACGGCCGAGCGGCACATCGGCCCGGAGGCCGAGGCGGCCGTGCTGCACGCGCTGCGACGGTTCGCCGATCTCGTAACGGCTGAGGTCCGGGGCCTCGCCGTCGTCGAGGAACTCGGGTTCGAAGAGGCCGAGCGTGGTATCAAACCATCCTGCGGTAGCAATCACGCGGCTCTGGGGCGCCCATTCGTAGCCGAGGCGTCCGGAGGCCGTCCAGTTTTCCTGCGCGGTGTTGGGTAGGAGACCGTCCGGGGTGTCGATCTGCCCGGCGCGAAGCCCCCCCCCGCGCGCCTCGTAGGCCCACGCGCCTGCCCGTCCGCCGAGCGTGAGCGTGGCCGCGCCCTGGTTGGTGCCCGTGAGGCCTGTTGCCGTGGCCTCCCCTGCGAGGGCGTCGTCGTAGGCGAAGAGGCCGTCGTGGGTCGTTTGGATGACACCGCCGAGGGCGTCGGAGCCGTAGAGCAGGCTCAGCGGCCCCCGCACGACTTCGATGCGGTCCACGTCCGCCCCGCCGATCTCGGGACCGTGCTCATCGCCCCACTGCTGGCCCTCCTGGCGCACGCCGTCCGCGACGATGAGGACGCGCTGAGAGGTCAGGCCGCGGATGACGGGTTTGGCGATGGCCGGACCCGTGCGCAGTAGGCGTACGCCCGCCACGTCGTCGAGGGCATCCATCGGCGTACCGCCCGCGCTGCGGTCGAGTGCTCGTTCGTCTACGATGGCGACCGATTGCGGTGTCGAGAGCAGGTCAGCGGCGTTGGCCTTGGCCGTCACGGTCACGTCGCCCACTTCGACGAACGAAGGCGCGAGGACTACATCGAGCGTGGACGTGCCGCCCTCGCTCAGGGTGATGCTACGCGTCTCGGTCTTGTAGCCGACGAAGCGGAAGACGACGCGGTAGGCGCCGGGGGTGGGCAGAGCGAGGGTGTAGCGGCCGTCAGAGGTTGTAGTGGCGCCGAGGTCGGCGGTGGGCAGGAGGACGGCGGCACCGGGCAGGGGCTGCCCGGTTTCGCCATCGGTCACGCGGCCCTGAATCGTCTGGGCGTGCGCGGTGCCAGCAAGGGGCAGCAGGAAGCAGCACGCCGACACAAGCAGTCGGAGCATGAGAAAACCAGTCGTTCGAGAAACATGCGGAGGAGCGGTTCAGGCAGCCTGAACCGGTGGTCCGCGAATCGAACGAGGGCCCGATGCCGCTGCCGTGACTCGCACCGACGCGGCAGTCTCGTGACGGGCTGAGCGCGAGGGCAGAAGCAGCGCAGTCGCCACGACCGGCAGGTGTACCGAGACGCCGTGACAGAGCACGCACGTCCAGTCGATGGCCATCGGTTCCGGGCACGGAGCGACGACCTCGGTGCCATGTGCGTCGCCCACCGCATGATGGTGGTGTGTCGCTGCCGCTACGTGGTCGGCACGATAGCGGGTCGTCTCCTGCGCGTGGTCCACGCGGTGGACCGACGGCGCCAACACGCCGCCTGCCGCCAGCACGGCGAGCAACAGCGGAGCGCTATAGAGACGTAGACGGTCCATTGGCGAGCCCTACGCGGAAAGCAGCGAAGAGGGTCCGGATCGGCTAAGGTAAAAAATTAGCGCCCGCTTCTCGGGTAGAGAGGCGAGCGCGGAGGTGCCGAGCGGATTCGAACCGCTGTAACGGGTTTTGCAGACCCGCGCCTAACCCCTCGGCCACGGCACCGGATGCGTCTAAGATACGGCGTTGGCGCCCGCGTACTCCGCGGATTCCCGGTGAGGGCTCAGCGAATGGCGACCGCCAGTGTGTCGTGGTGTTCGCGAATCAGCGAGCGCAGGTACGGGCTGATGGTGTAGACGCTCTCGAATCCGGCCGCGCGGGCGGCGGCGTCCTCGTCGTCCAGCGGGATATCGGCGCTCTCGGCGAAGTGCTGGATGTCTCGGTAGAAGCCCAGCGTGAACACGTCCACCGACGCACCCTGGCTCTTGATGAAGAGCAGATTCTCCGGCCGGTGGAGCCGCCGCAGATACGCATTCTCCATCCGGCGCTGCTCGATCAATTCCTCGTGATGCCCGGGGAGGGCCTCGAACATCTCGACATGAAAGAAGCCCGCGTCCTCAAAGCCTGCCTCCACCGCCGGGAGCGCCGGGCCGTAGACGAACAGGTCAGACTGCCAGGCAACGATCTCGTGGAAGCGCTCCTCAAACGCGCGCCACGCTTCCGCCTGGGCCTCGCGCAGCTCTATACGATCGGGGTGGTAATAAGCCCCGTAGCTGCCCATCGGAAACAGGAGCATCAGGTCCCACTGGTCGCCCTGGCTGTGGCGCATCCAGAACGGAGCCCCATCGCCGCTGGCAGCATAAACCGGCTGATGTTCCTTGTAGAGGTCGATCAGATCGATCAGATGGCCGGGTGCGGCGCGGACGAGCGTCACCTTGTAGAGGCTCGGAAACTCTTCTGACTGAGCCCGGACGGTGCCATGCGCCAGGACGAGGACGGCGAGGATCAGAAAGAGGCGGCGCATAAGTCACACGGGGAATCAGGGTGAGATCCAGCGCATCGAACACCCGCCGAACGTACAGCTCCCCGGTGTGAGGGCTGCGTGGTCTGGCGCGCCCGGCAGGACTCGAACCTGCGACCTGCGGTTTAGAAGACCGCTGCTCTATCCAGCTGAGCTACAGGCGCAATACGCCCTGCCGAGCGGCAGTGTCGGGGCGGCCGGATTCGAACCGACGACCTTCTGGTCCCAAACCAGACGCGCTACCGGGCTGCGCCACGCCCCGAGGTGCCGAAGCACACGTGCCAAGATACGGCCGTTTGTGCGCCTGCTGCGCCCTCCGCGCTATCTTCGCGGCATGGATATGCCTGCCCCCGAGCGCATCGGCGCCGACCTCCGCACCAACCGCATCCTCTGGCTCGCCATCGTGATGGGCGTGGTGCTGCTCGTCGCCGTGATGGTCTTTCTGACCTCCTCAGGTTCAGGGGGGACGATGGAGGACGGGAGCCTGTTCTTCTACCTCAATGCCGCGATTAGCCTGGGCGCCATTGCCGCGGCGTTTGCCATCCAGCGCAACCTGACCGATCAACTCCCCAAGGCGGGCACCTACGACGAGGCCGCGATGCTCATCCGGCAGCGGGGCCTCATCGCCATCGCGCTCATGGAGGCGTCGGCCTTCTTCGCAGCCATCGCGGCGTTCCTCACGGGCGAGTTGATCAACCTCGCCTTCGTTGTGCCGTTCTTCGCCTTTGCGTACCTCTTCTTCCCCACCGAGGCCAAGTACCTCTACTGGCTGAGTCTCTGGCGCGGTGAGCGCTAACGCGAACCGGGCCAACGCAAACGAGGCGACTCCGCCGTGGAGCCGCCTCGTCAGAATCGAGCAGGTAGACGCTTAGCTGGCCTTGGCGGCCTTGAGCTCGTCCTGCACTTGGCTGACTTCGACCATCTTCGAGCGGAACTCGTATTGGCCGTTGTCCTTCTTCGCGGCGACGATGACCTTGGCCATCTGCTTTGCGTCGACGCCACCGCGGTTGGTGCGCTGGTTCTTGGAGACTTTCTTCGCCATGACGAACGGGGGCTGGGGCGCGCAGCGCTAGGAGCGCATCGGCGCGGTGGTTACTTGATCTCGCGGTGGAGCGTGTGCTTACGCAGCACCGGGTTGTACTTCTTGAGTTCCAGGCGGCCGGTTGTGTTGCGGCGGTTCTTCATCGTCGCGTAGCGCGACGTGCCTGGGGACTCGGTGCATTCCAGGATCACCTGGTGGCGGACGTCTTTGCCTTTAGCCATCTCTCTAGGGGATTCGGGATTAGATGGAGACGCCCTGTGCGCGGGCTTCCTTGAGGACGGCGCTGATACCGTTCTTGTTGATCGTCTTGAGCGTCTGGGCCGAGACGCGGAGGGTGACCCAGCGGTCTTCCTCCGGGATGTAGAACCGCTTCTTCTGCAGGTTCACGTTGAAGCGCCGCCGCACCTTGTTGTGGGCGTGCGAGACATGGTTCCCGGACATCGGGCCCTTGCCGGTGAGCTGATCTTTGCGTGCCATGGGTCTTCGGAATCGGATGCTGCCAACACGCTCGCGCGTGCGCAGTGCAGGTGCAGGGCGAATAGCTCGAAAAATTACGACGCGCCCCGGTGGCTGCACAACCACCGGGGCGCGAGAAACTGTGAGGCTCGTGCGAATAGAGGCCGCCTTACGCGTGCCTAGAACATCCCGAAACGGAGCACGAGGCGGTGGTTGTAGCGGCCGAGCTGGCCCAGCGTCCGCCCGTCTTCGATGCCGAAGAAGGCGTAGTCCAGGCGCACGCCGGGGAGTGCGAGTGTAGCCCCGGCCGAAGGGTACCCCTGGCTGATGCCTGTGCGGACAGCCAACACCGGGCCCACTTCCACATTGACACCCAGTCGCAGGTGGGCGCCGACGGGCTGGTCATACTCGGACGTCGAGGCACTCACGTAGTCGGAGGCGATGGTGACGCCGTTCAGCATCACGCTGGAGAGCGAAGGCACGGGGACCCGGTAGGCGGCGCCGACCCGAAAGGAGGGCGAAGCACTGCGGCCGCTGAAGCGCTCTTCGAGAGCCGCGATCTCGGCCTCATCGTCGACTCCATCGTTGCCGGTCAGGCCGATGCGGCGGGTGTAGCGGTAGTCGAAGCCGCCGCCGATCAGGCTGTACACCGCACCGCCGAGGTCGAGGCCAGGCAGTACGTCCTGCGCATGCACGCCCAGATCGACGGCGACCGTGGAGCCCTTGAGCACGTAGAGGTGCTCGTTGTCCGGGTCGAGTTCGTCCAGCAGTGCCGATTTAGCCGCGAGGTGGCGGTGCGTGTAGCTGGCCGTCATGCCGACGGCGAACGGGGTGCTGGGTACGTGCGTCGCCACCGTTACCGGCACGATCACGTCGAGTTGGTCGTAGAGGTCAAGTTGTGGAATGCCTACGCCCGTGTCGATGAACTGGAGGCGGGCTGCGTTGGTGGCAAAGAGACCCGCGCCGACGGCCTGCTCGGTCCCGACGCCCAGCTGAACGGACGGGCCGTAGGCGGTGGCTCTGGCCACGCTCTGTTGGCGGCCGAGGTCAAGGGCTTGGTCGTAGAGGGCAATGAGCCGCTCATAATCCTCTTCCCGGATATCATCGAGGCCTTCTTCGATGGCCGGGTCAAGCTCGTCGCGCCAGAAGCGGTACTTGGTGCCGACATCGTTGCTGATGCCGACGCCAGCGCCAACGACGGTGAAACGGAGGCGGTCGCGCACCCGAGCGAGGTGGGCTGGATTATAGAAAAAGGCCGTTTCGGCCGAGGGCACCGCGGCCACGGCGCCGCCCATCGCGCGTGCTTCCAGCGCAGGCACATGCGGGCGAGCATCTTGCTGGAGCGCTCCGAAGCCCTGCGCCTGAGCGGCGGGGAGCAGCACGAGCAGCGTGACAAGAAGAGTGAAGAGGCGCATTGGAGTGTAAGCTGCGGCCATAGAGGGGGAAGCGGTTGGCAGGACCATCGGTCCTGCCAACCAACGGTTAGCGCTTAGGGGCGAGGGAACGATCCCATGGGCATCGTCGGCAAGGGCATGGCCCCTTCAAGGATGGCCAGGATGACGGTGAAGATCGAGAGCATAGTCGTAGGGGGATGTGAGGTGAAGAAGAGGAGTGAGATGTGACGTCTAGCCAGAGCCCGCAGCAGGCGGAACTGAAAGCCCCGGTATACGAGGTGGAGGTTGATCGAGCACAAGCGTGCGTCGTTTGCCCTCCGGTATCGGTCTGCTACTGCGGTGTAGAGCAGTAGGGACCGAGATGGTCCGCGATGGCCTCGTAGGCTTCAATCGCGTGGTCGAGGATATCGCGGGTCTGCGTGCTGCCGCCGCCCAGGGCGCGGCCGCGGAGATCCAGAGAGGTCAGGACCTCGCCGAGGTCGTTGATGGCGTCTTCCGACTGGGCACGAATTGCGTCGAGGTCGTCGGCACAGACGCCGATGTCGCCATCCGCGAGACGGTACCACTGCGTCTGCGGCGCGATATCTTCGGCGAGGAAGAAGTAGGCATTGAGCAGGCGGGCAACCGCATTGATGGCCAGTGCGGAGGCGATCTGGGCATCCGAGAGGCCAAAGGCACGCATGCTGGCCAGGGCCGATTCGTGCTCGTAGATGAGTTCACCGTCGGCGATGCCGGAGCAGAGACTCAAGGCACGCAGCTCATCGGGGATGATGAACGAGAGGAGGGCGAGTACCTGCTGCACGGTTGCGCGGTCGGCGACGAGTTCGGGGTAGCCGTCCATCGCACGGGGGTCGAAGGCCGTCGCGGTGGGGTCGGTGGCGTAGGTGCAGGTAGCGCCTACGGCGTTCGGCGCGGAAGGCGAGGCCGGGGCGGCCTCACCGGGCTGTTGCTCCAGGAGGAAGAGCGCGACGCGGTCGAGGTCGAAGAGGTCTATATCGGCGCGCTCAAAGTAGGCCGACGACAACTCCACGCGGACGATCGCGCTGGTGGGATCGAGGGCGAGGGCGTCTTCGAAGAGGTCAATCGCCGTATCGATATCGCCCCCCTGCCGGGCGATGCGGGCATCGGTCAGCAGCGTATCGGCGTCGTTGGAGGGCGTCGCCTGGTCGCAGGCGGTGAGGAGCGTCGGCGTGGCGATGAGAAGGGCGAGAAGCGCGAAGAGCGCCCGGGGAGAGATACGAGTCATCAGGGAAGGGGACACGGGGTGGCGGGGCCCGCAGTGAAGGAATCATGGTCCCCCCTCCTATCGCCCGGTACAGAGAAGCGCTTAGCACAAGTGCAAATACCTAGGCAGCCTGTAACCCTCGAAGGGCATCTCACGGCCTCAACCGCTGCTTCGCACGGCCTCGGCTGGCTCAATCGTCGCCGCGCGGCGCGCCGGATAGACGGCGGCCAGCACGCAGAGCCCAACGGCAACCACCGTCACCACGGCCACATCAAAGAGCCGGATGGCGACGGGATAGGCGTCGATGATGAACGACTCCGCTTCTGCTAGCTTGACGAGGCCCGTCGTCTGTTGCAGGAGCGCCAACCCGAGGCCGAGGGCCAGCCCGATACCGGCACCCAGGCCGCCGACGAGCAGGCCTTCGAGCAGGAAGATGCGAGCCACGTCGCGCCGCGAGGCGCCCATCGCCTGGAGCGCGCCCAGGTCGCGCCGCTTCTCCATCACGATCATCGTAAGGGCGCCCACGATGTTGAACGCGGCCACGATGATGATGAGCGTCAGGATGGCGCTGGCCGCCCACTTCTCCAACTGCATCACGGAGTAGAGCGACGGCTGGAGATCGTACCACGTCCGCACGGTGAAGCGCTCGGCGGGGAGACGCTGGCGGAGGTGCCGTTGCACCGCGGCGGCAGCCTCTACGTCATCCAGCCGCAGGTCGATACCGGTGACGCGGTCGGTGAGGCGAAAGAGGCGCTGCGCCTCGGGCAGGCCGATAAAGACGTGGTCGTCGTCATAGGCCGGGTCGAGTTCATAGGTGGCGCGTAGCGTGAAGACCTGCTGGGCGGGCAGGCCGAAGGGGTTGAGCAAGGTGCGCTCGAGTGCGGGGGCCGAGAGCAGCGCCACGCGGCTCCCGTTCTCGCCCGTCGGGCCGGGAACCAACGACATGCGCACGGCGAGGCTGCGCCCCATCACCAGGCCTGCGCCCGAGGCACGCCGCGCCACATCGAACCGACCGGCCGTCACGGCCCGCGCGACCGCGCTGTCGAGGGCCGTTGGGTCCACGCCGCGCACCACGACCAGGCGGTTGACATCCGCGAGGTCGCGGCTGGTGAGCAACGCCTTGCCCTCGATGAACGGGGCGGCGGCTACGACGTGGGGGTTCAGCCGCGCGAGGGCGAGCAGCGAATCCGGTTGGTCGATCCCCCGCCCGTCGGCGGCCTCGATGCGGACGTGTGGGTCGTAGGAGACGAGCAGGTCGCGGACGGTGTCGTAGAACCCGTTCATCACGCTGAGTACCACCACGAGCGCCGCCACGCCCAGCGCGACGCCGGCCACCGAAATGCCGCTCACAACCGAGATCAGCGTGATGCGGCGGCGGCTCACGAGGTAGCGGCGCGCAATGAGAAGGCGGTAGTCCAACGATGGAGGTGTTTAGATTGACGGGGTCGGATGGGGAAGCAGCCCTTTGTGCGCTGTACCACGGCCTTCTCCCTTGCCGTGCGCGCCCTCCCCCCCGTTCTTACATGCCCGAAGATACCTTGCGGCCATGCGCGTTCTCGTTCTCCTTGCCTTGTTCGTCGTCCCGGCGGCCCACGTGGCGGCGCAGCCCGATCAGGTCTTCGCGCCCACCGATACCTCGTCCGCCTCCTTCGGGACGAGCGGCGGCTTCTCGATCCTGCTCACCGAGTATGGGTTCGGGCTCGGCGGGATTTTCCGGGGCGCAGTGGGGCCGAGCACCTCCGCGCTGGTCGAAGTGGGCCTGGGCGTGGGCAAGGATGCGCGCGAGCAGCAGTTCTTCATCGGCTTCTTCGGCGAGACCGTCACCCCGTTCAAGCGCAACTATGTGTTGCTGGCGCCGCTGCACATGGGCGTGGAGCAGCGCCTCTTCAGCGGCGCCATTGAGGACAACTTCCGGCCGTTTGTGCAGGCGGCGGTCGGCCCGTCGATGGCCTACCAGTGGCCCTACTTTCGCGACGCCAACGAGGATGGGCTGCGCGATGTGAACGAGGATCTCTATGGACCCTTCGGTGGCCTTGGGAAGGGGTCGCTACGCATCGGGGCAGGCGGGACGCTGGCCGTCGGGGCCTATTTCGGGCGGAGTCGCCGGAGCGCGCAGGGCATCCGTTTCGGCTACCAGGGGCAGTACTTCTTCTCGCCCGTGCAACTACTCGAGCCCGACCCGGAAGTAGAAGACCCCGAGCGGCACTTCTTCGGCACGCCTATTGTCAGCTTCCACTTTATGCGGCTCATCGACTGACCGTCGTCTTGGACTTAACGCCGGGCGTAGTGGATGACCCACATGTTGGTCCAGGTGGCGCCCTCATCGGTCGAGGTTTGCCAGTGCCAGTCGAAGGTCTCGTCCGTGACGTCCTTCCACGTCATCCGGTTGATGCGTGTGTTGCCCTGCTGGTCGGTGAAGGAGGCCGAGCGAAACTCCATCTCGCCGTTTTCGAGTTGGTTTCCGGTAAACAGCAGGAACGCACTCTGGTTGTCCACCCATGTCTGTCGCCACTGGCCCGTGCGCCGGTCCAGCGTAGAGACACTCATGCCTTCGAAGCCAGTCGGGTCGACGAACGACTCGTGGAGGACACAACCGTTGTAGGTGCGCGTGATGACGTTGGTGCCGTGGCCCTCGGTGCCGTCGGCGTTGGTCCAGGTCAGAGCCCACTCGCCAATCCAGAAGTCCATCAGGGCGTGGGCCTCAGTGTCGCAGGATGGTGGGGTGGGTTGGGCCACGGCGGGCAGGGCGATCAGCAGGGAGAGCAGAACGAGGAAACGCATTGGAAGCGGGAGGGCTGGTTCGGGCGGGGCGGCCGTGCGCCTCGCCCGAAGGGATGAAGAGTTAGCGTGTGAGGGTGAGTGGGCGCGCCTCGGTGCCTGCCTCATGTGTGAGGCGAATCACGTAGATGCCACTCGGCAAGTCGGTCGCCTCGAAGACGACCGCATGCGGACCCGCTGTCTGCGGCCCGTCGGCCACGACTGCGACGCGGCGGCCAAGCACGTCATAGACAGCGAGCGTTATGGGGGAGGGGGTGGCGAGCGTGTACCGGAGCGTGGTGGTTCTGGCAAAGGGGTTCGGGAAGGCTGCATCCAGCGAAGTCTGGTTGGGGAGTATGGCTTCCGGTTCGTTGGCAACGGGGACGAGCCCTTCGCCCTCGCGCGCCGTGGCAAAGCGGTCGGCAAAGGCATTGATGTCCACCGCGGTGTAGGTATCCACCTGCCCCGAGGGCCACTCAATCCGCAGTTCATCAATGATGGTCGCGTCGCCGAGGCCGAAGTGAGCAGTGAGTGCATTCTGCCCATTGAAGGTGGTCTGGGCCGAGACCTCGCGCAACTGTGTGACCGCCTCGCCTAAGATTGTTGCCGTGGCGCGCACCTTGGCCCCGATGCCGTCGCGGTTGGAGACAAGGCCGATCAGGTTGACCTTGAACGAGGCGTTGCCGTTGGCGAGGTCATTGCGATAGAGCCGGAGCATTGCTCCCGTGAACCCGATAGCAGTCACGGCGAGGTCGAGGTCGCCATCGTCGTCATAGTCGCCGAGCGAGGCGCCCGAAGTGGCATTAGCAGTGGTGACAGGCGGAAGGCCCGTGACACCCGTGAACGTGCCATCGCCGTTGTTCATGTAGAGCCGATCTGTAGCGGCTCCGTCGGTCGTCACGAAGAGGTCGAGGTCGCCATCGTTGTCGAGGTCGCCCCATGTATTGGCGAGCGAGAAGCCGCCGGCGTCCGTGACGGGTGGCTCGGTTGTGACCTGGGTGTAGGTGCCTCCATCGTTGCGGTAGAGGTCGTCGCGGACGTTGCTGGAGTAGTTGGTGACGAAGAGGTCAAAGTCGCCGTCGTTGTCATAGTCCACCCAATTCATGATCTGCCCGTCGCGTGCATCCGTGGCGACAGGGGCGGTGGTGATGCGGGTGAAGGCGCCCGTGCCGTCGTTCTCGTAGAGGTTGTCTGGGGCGGGCGTTCCGGTGGCGGGTCCGCTTCCGATGAACAAGTCCACATCACCGTCGAGGTCGTAGTCACTCCACGCCGGGACGGTATAGGGATCGAAGCCGGTGACGACTGGGCCAGTAGTGACGCGACTAAAGGTGCCATCGCCGTTGCTCAGGATGAGGTGGTTGACCTGATTGGTCTGAAGGAAGCCCACGGGATGCGCAATGACGGCATCGAGCCAGCCGTCGTTGTTGGCATCGCCCCAGGCGGCACTCCAGCCGAGGTTGTTCTCTGACGGAGCGAAGGGGCCGGTTTCGATCGGCGTGAACATCAGCGGCTGACCGTTGATGCCGTCGTTGCGATAGAGGATAGATGGCCCACCCGTGTTGCCGAAACCAGCCGTGCCGCCTCCAGCGATGAGGACATCGGGGTCACCATCATTGTCGTAGTCACCCCAGGTGTGCCCGATAGACCCGCCGCTGTCCGTGAGGGAGGAGCCGGTGACGCGCGTGAACGTGCCGCCGTCGTTGGTGAACAGCAGGTTTCCGCCCGTGGCGCCGAAGCGACTGGCGAAGAGGTCGAGATCGCCATCGCCATCAACGTCCACCCAACTCACGCTCCACGAGCGGAAGGCGGTCAGGAGATCACCGCTGGTGACATCGGTGAAAGCGAACTGGGCATTCGCGACGGAAGTCGTCGTGAGCAAAAGACAAAGCGTAACCGTGCGCATGGGAGGCAAGGATTGAAGGAAAGGGTCAGAAACACTGCGCACGGAATCCACAGCCGAGGGTACTGCGATCCGGCAAGCAACATCGGGAGGAGGCATCGACTGCGCCTGACCAAACCCTGATTTCTGACCCGAATGCGTGCTTTTCTCGGCTGAATGCACCGTTTCAGGGTACGAGCGCATGCTCGGGTGGCGAGGAAGGCGGGAGCGCAGAGTACCTTGCTGACCGAGACCGCTAGCCGCTAGTGTTACAGGGTCTTTGTCCCCACCCCGATGGACGGCGACACCTCCTTCCTCCTCCGTCTCGACGATGGGTTCCGCCTGCAAGGCTGGACTGTGGTACCGCGTGCGTATGAGCTCGTACGGCCCGGCG
>JABDIZ010000307.1 GCA_013003465.1 Rhodothermaceae bacterium | reverse complement strand
CTGGGAGACGGCGTGACCGACTTCGTGGAGGGCGATCCGGTGATTGCCCTCACGCGCTTCGGGGGCTACAGCTCGATGATTGCCGCGCCGAAACCGGCGGTGTTCAAACGGCCCGAGGGTATGTCGGCGGAAGTCGGTGCGGCCATCCCGGTCAACTACCTCACTGCGTTCCAGATGATGGTCGTGATGGGGAGCGTGCGGCATGCGCAGGAGCTGGGCGGGCGGCGGATGCGCCTGCTCGTCCACGGCGCGTCAGGCGGCGTCGGCACAGCGGCGGGCGACCTCGGGCAGATCTACGGCGCCGAACTGTTCGGCACGGCGTCCCCATCGAAGCACGACTACGTCCGCGAGCGCGGCTACGATCACGCCATCGACTACCGCACCGGTGATTGGGTCGCCGAGGTCTTGGCGCTCACCGATGGACAGGGCGTAGACCTCGTGCTCGATCCCATCGGTGGAAATCATTGGGCTAAGAGTTTCGAGGTGCTCAGCCCAACGGGCCGCCTCGCCCTCTACGGCATCTCGTCGGTTACGGGCGGCGGCAAGTTGGACCTGGCGAAAATGGCGCTCAGCATTCCGTGGCGGCGCTTCAGTCCGCTCAGCCTGATCAACCGCAACCTGGGGGTGTTGGGCGTCAACCTAGGGCACCTCTGGGGCATGGCCGACGAGATCGGGCGCTGGGGGCGCAAGCTCATCAGCTACTACGAGCAGGACAAGATCCGCCCGCACGTGGACAAGGCCTTCCCGTTTGATCGGGCCGCGGAGGCACACGCCTACATCGAGGCGCGCAAGAACGTTGGCAAGGTGGTGCTCGTGCCGTGAGCGCTTAACTCGCGGCTCGGCGTCGGCGATACCTCGGGTATGTCTGGCGATAGCCCCTATCGCCCCGCGCGTGCGGCTCAGCGAGCCGTCCTCGCGCGTCTCCGCCGCTGGCTCGATATCGAACTGCTCAGCGGCGGCGGGTTCGTACTGGTCGGCTTTCTGGTGCCGACCGGCCTGCTCATGCTGGTCGTGAGCGCGGCGGCGCTGATCTTCGCGCCCATCCTGGTGCATGCGCTGTGGGCGCTCGGCCGTCGCGGCTGGCTGCTTGCCTTCGGGCTCGGGGCCGCACTGCCTGCACTCGTCGGTCTCGTCAGTGGCGACTGGTTCGTGCGCTTCGTGGGCGTAGCGTTTGCGCTGGTCGCGTTCTACGCCCTCTGCGCGATCCTGCGCGCTGCCGTTCGGCAGTGGCAGGAGGATGCCGACTGGCAGCGCGCCTTCGAGGCCGGGCTCACGGTGCCGAGTGCCTGAACGACGCGAGGCGAAGAGCACACGGCCCTTCGCCTCGGCGAAAGCAAAGCGGTGGAGAGCGTTTAGCCGTCCTCGGATTCGCTGCTCGTGTCCTTGATGCCGTAGCGGCGCCGGAATTTCTCGACGCGCCCGGCCGTGTCGACCATCGTCCGCTTGCCCGTGTAGAACGGGTGGTTGGACGAGTCGACCTCCGAGTTGTATTGCTCGATGCCCATCGTGGAGCGCGTGGTGAAGGTCGTCCCGTCAGCAAGCTTGACGGTCATGAAGTCGTAGTCGGGGTGGATGCCGTTCTTCATCGCAGGGGCGGCCGCAGAACGAGGGCCGGGCTGGATTCGCGGGATTGGAGCCTCGAAAACTAGGGAATTCGCCCGCGTGCGTCAATTGAACAACGCGTGTGGATTGCCCGCTGTCGGCGGGCAGCGAGGGATAACGCGTAATGCTGTAAAATTAGCATGTAGAGAGAAATAATTGCATGAGTGTAACTATACAGCTTGGGCTCCCGTTTAGTCAGCAAGCCCCAGCGACCCGTTTCCGCTTTCCTGTTTTCGGAGGATGTCATGTCCCGCTCCCCCCTGTTCCTACTGCTCGCCTTCGTCATCGCTGTGGCTCCCGCTCGAGCTGATCCGCCTGATCTCACGCCACCTGCTACTGACGCAGATGCGGCCACCTGGGTTACGTTCAGCGATAATCTCGTCGAAGCGCTGCATACCACCGACAACCTAGGTCTCCAGACCAGCGCACTCCAGCACGTCGCGGCCTACGGCGACCGCGTGGACGTGAGCGCCGCCAAGTTCGACATCGTGCGCCTCTACCGAGATCACAGCGACACGCGCGTGCGGATGGCCGCGCTCGCTGCTCTCGCTCAGATGGACGACGGCTGGGTTGCCGACTTCCTGCTTCGTAGCGCGCGGTTCGAAAAGGATGAACACCTGGCTCGGCTGACGCTCCATGCCGCACAAGCGGTGGCCGCTCGTCGCGGCTAGTTCATGGCGCACCGGTATACAAAGGGGCTGCTCGCATGAACGAGCAGCCCCTTGTTTTGTCAGTTGAACCGGTCTCCGCTCAGGCTCGCGCGATGCGAGCCACGTCTTTGCCGAGGCGATAGCCCTTGGATTGCGCGAGCACGCGATCGGCGAACTCTTCGGGCACATCCACGAGCGTCTGCTGGTTCTCGATGAGGATCTTGCCGAGGACGCGGCCCGGAATGTCCGCCGTGCGGGCGATAGTGCTCACGATCTGGTTCGGGCGGACGCCCTGCTTG
The DNA here is from genome assembly GCA_013003465.1 of Rhodothermaceae bacterium. Lineage (GTDB taxonomy): Bacteria > Bacteroidota > Rhodothermia > Rhodothermales > Rubricoccaceae > JABDIZ01. The sequence continues at coordinate 10,245 of JABDIZ010000307.1, read as the reverse complement.
TAGCCCTTGTCGAGCGAGAGACGGACCATGCCCTCCTCGCGCCCTTCGCGGGAGGTCTGGCGCCGGTCGGTGTCGGCGCGCTTTTTCCCGTGGCGCGGTTCGCGGTGCGCCGGTGCCTTGACGGTGCCCACTCGTTCGAGCGGTGGAGCGGGCGCGGCGGCGTGGGCGAACGTGAGCGCGGCGGCGGCGATGTCCATCGCTTCGTGCCCATCGGCTAGGAGCGCAAGAATGAGGCTGCGTACAGACTCGCTTGTCGGCTGGCTGAGCTGCTCGGTCACCGTGTCGCGGAACGCCGCGAAGCGGTGCGCCTCGACCGCCTCAATGGTGGGCAGCGTGGTGTACGGAATCGGCTCCTTGGTGTAGCCTTCGATCCGGCGGACGAGGTTGCGCTGATCCGGCCGCACGAGCGCCATCGCGACCCCTGACTTCCCAGCGCGGCCCGTCCGCCCGATGCGGTGGACGTAGACTTCAGGATCGCGCGGCAGGTCGTAGTTGATGACGTGCGAGATGTGGTCAATGTCGAGCCCGCGCGCGGCCACGTCGGTGCCGACGAGGATCTGGATGCGGCGGGAGCGAAAGCGGCCGAGGGTTTCGGTGCGGGCCGCCTGCGTCATCTCGCCGCTCAGCGCCTCGGCCGCGTAGCCGTACGAGGCCAGCGTGCTGGCAATCTCGGCCGTGCTGACGCGCGTGTGCGTGAAGATGAGCGCGCTCTCCAGAGGCTCGGTTTCGAGGAGGCGGACGAGCGCGGCCATTTTATCGCCGCCGTGGACGAGGTAGGCGCGCTGCTCGACCGTCTCGGCCGTCCGCTGCGTGTGTTTCATCGTGCACGACGCGGGATCGCGGAGGTAGCGCTCGGCGAGACGACGAATGCCGCCAGGCATCGTCGCCGAGAGGAGTGCCGTCTGGCGCTCAGTCGGAGTCGCGTCCAGGATCGCCTCGATGTCGGCGACGAACCCCATCGAGAGCATCTCGTCCGCTTCGTCGAGCACGACGGTCTGGGTGGCGCTGAGATCGAGCGCGCCCTGCGCGATCAGGTCGAGCAAACGCCCGGGCGTGCCGACGACCACATCGACGCCTTTCTTCAGGCGGTTGATCTGCTTGTGGTAGGGCTGGCCGCCGTAGACGGGCAGCACGCGGCTGCCGATGGCCTTCCCGTAGGTGTAGAGTGCGCTGGCCACCTGGACGGCGAGTTCGCGCGTGGGTACCAGCACGAGCGCCTGCACCGAGCCAGAACCCGGCGTGAGGCGGTGGAGGAGGGGCAGGCCGAAGGCGGCGGTTTTGCCCGTGCCCGTCTGGGCTTGTCCGATGGCATCGCGGCCCTCCAGGAGGACGGGAATGAGCGCGGCCTGGATCGGCGTGGGGGTCTCGAAACCGAGGTCGGCGGCGGTCTGCACCAGTTCAGGGCGCAGATCGAGGGAAGCAAACGTAGTCAGGGGAGTAGCCTCTGCAGAGTGTGAGCGGGGTCGGTGAATCCAACCCACAGGTCCCAGCGCCTCGCGGCGCAGACAGTCGGACCCGAAACGCATCGGCAGGTCGCCCGTCCATACAAACGCCCGACCAGGGAAGAGCCGGGCGCGACCTCGTTTCCGAGGAAAGCCTAGATACCGTTCCGCCGCTGCATGGATGCGTGGAGAGCGTGACGACTCCGCGAAGACGGCGTGCAGCATGGATGGGCGTGCGAATCACACTGGCGCCTCCCCGCGTAGGCATCGGTGAAACCCGCTACGGACTGATGAACATCCACTGCCCGAAATGCCGCTGGGAGCCCACGCCGGAGGCACGCTGGACGTGCCGCTGTGGCACCATCTGGAACACGTTCGAGACGGGCGGACAGTGTCCGGCGTGCCGCAAGGTGTGGCGAGATACGCAATGCCTCGCTTGCGCGCAGTGGTCCAAGCACCACGACTGGTACCACGGCCTCCCGCCTGTCGATGAACTGATGCGCGAGGAAGAGGCTGTGGTGTAGGCAATGGCCTCGGTTCTCGCATGTACTGGTCCCAGGGTATGGCGCGTTCGAGCAGAAAAGCTGTACGTCTACTCTTCCATCCCCGCGAACAGGCGCTGGATTTCGGTGTCGTGCTCGCGCACGAAGGTCACATTCTCCGGGTTGACCTCCTCGGGCACGACGATCCCTTGCGCGAATTCACCGAGGTCCTCGGCGGCGCGGGCCGTCATGGCGTGGACGAGGGCGAGGGTCGTCAGCACGTACTCGCGCGGGGAGGTGCCTGCGTCGTCCAGGGCCTGCCGCGCCAGCGGCTCGTCCTCAATCAGCGCGATCAGTTCATCAAACGAGGCCGAGTCGGCGTCCCGATTGCGCCACGTGTCTTCGAGCTCTGGATGCGCATCGGAGAGCTGTTGCAAGTGCTCAACCGCGCGCTCCCAGCGTTCGAGCTTGTCCATGTCCAGCCGGTAGGTAGTCAGGTTGGCTTCCAGTGCCTCGCTTGTTTCGGGGAAGGCAGGGGTGTCGGTTGTCGTGCTAGCGGGATCGCCGGATACAGACACCGGATCATCCGTCGCCGGGGCATCGGCGGGGGCTTCTCCACCGCAGCCAGAGAGGATTGCGACCAGAAGGACGAGGGCAGAGAGGCGGGTGAAGTTCTTCATGAGAGCGCTCAGGCGAGTGGAGCAGGTAAAGGGGATGGGTTGGGACGAAGAAACATCGTCAATCGTGGCTCGCATCGCGCGGTAGCCCTGCCGGGGCGTGGGCGCAGAATTCCTAGTCGCTAAGCGAGGAGCGCTGTGCACTTCTTCGTGGGGCAAGCGCCAGCGTTTAAACGATTTGTGCCTGATCATAAGGCTGCTTGCCCCCATGGTCAACCGCTAACGGTACGTGAGTACGTCCCGCGCGATAGGGCTGGTGGCCGCAGCATCGATTCAAGTGGCTGTTCTACTTTGCAGGACACCCGAGACGGAGAGCCCCATGCCAGCCCATCGCATTCGTTCGTTCCCTGCGTCGATCTTCACCGCCGCCGTAGGCCTGAGCCTGCTGCTCTTCGGAGGGATGTCACTCGTCGGATGCCAGCCAAACATGCCTGCGATCCAACCGGCCGAGCCCGCGCGGGCCCTAGTCAATCCGACGTGGGAAGTGCAGCACTTCGATCCGTCGGCGCTCTTCATCGCCCTCTCCATCGTAGACGAGAATACGGTCTGGGTCGCCGAACAACCGGGCCTCGTCGCCCGGACGACCGACGGCGGCCAGACGTGGCCGAAGCTCACCGGCCCTTGGCCGGACACGCTCGCCTTCCGCGACATTGAGGCGTTTTCGGCGGACGAAGCCTTCGTGATGGCTATCGGTCCGGGTGAGGACTCGCGCATCTACCACACGGCCGACGGCGGCCAGACGTGGCGGCTATCGTTCCAGAACGAGGACCCCAACGCCTTCTTTGACTGCTTCTCCTTCTGGGACCGCAACCGTGGCTTCGCCTTCAGCGACAGCCACGACGGCGAGTTCACGATCATCCGTACGACCGATGGCGGGGAGACGTGGACGCGCGTCGATCCCATCAACGTGCCCGACGCCCGGCCCGGCGAAGGCTCGTTCGCAGCCTCGGGCACCTGCACGGCCGCGCAGCCCGGCGGCCTCGGCTGGTTCGGCACCGGTGCCTCGGGAGTGGACACCCGCGTGATGCGCACGACCGATTACGGCGAGACCTGGACTGAAGCCGCCACGCCCATCGAGAGCACGGCACCCGACGAGGGCATCGCCTCCCTCGCCTTCTTCGATGCCGAGCACGGCGTCGCGCTCGGCGGGGTGGGCACGCGGCCGATGGCGAATGTAGCCGTCACACACGACGGCGGGGTGACGTGGAGTCGGCTGGGCGAGGGCGTCCTGGGCGGCCGTGTCTACGGGGCGAGCGTCGTGCCCGGCACGCCCACCCCGACCCTCGTGGCGACCTCGCCCAACGGCTCGGCCTATTCCACCGACGGCGGCGAGACGTGGACCGGGATCGACGCGGACGAATACTGGAGTGTCTCCTTTCTCAGCCCGGACGTAGGCTGGGCCGTCGGCCGCTTCCGCATCAGCCGCATCGTGAATCAGGCACGCTGACAAGATCAGGCGGCCGAAAGCGGACTCACCGAACTTCTTCGCGCAGAAAATCACCGATGGCCTCGAAGTAGGCCTCGGGCTGATCGAGCCAGAGATAGTGGCCGCAGGCGTCGAGGAAGACGAGGTCCGAGTTGGGAAGGGCCTGATGGGTTTTGTAGGGCACGAGCGTACCGAGCACGTCCTGCCGTCCGTGGAGGATGAGGACGGGTCTTTCGAGCCGGGCGAGGTCGTCCCGGAGGTCGAACTCTAACTGGAACAGGTTCTGGAAAACGAGGCTGCGGACGGTCGGGTTGCTCGCCCCCGGGCGCGAGAGCGACTCGACGACGAAGGGGATGTGCTCCGGGTTGAAGACATAGGCTGCCGCCATCGCTTCGACGCGCTCACGCCGGGTGGTCGCCCGGTCGTAGGCCGTGCGCCGCTCGGGGCCGAGTCGGTGGCGGAGGTTGTTTTGAAAGTGACTCGTCCATTCCAGATCGCTGCCGCCTGAGGCCGAGAGCACCAGGCCGCGCACGCGTTCTGGGTGAGCGACGGCGTACGCCATCGCGTACATCCCGCCCCACGAGTGGCCGAACACAATCCACTCGTGAACCCCTAGATGTGCGCGGAGCGCCTCGATGTCCTGGACCATGGCCGCGAGGGTGACCGTGGAGGCATCGACCCGGGCGAGCCGAGAGCGCCCGGTGCCGCGTTGGTCGAAGGTGATCGTCGTACGCCCTCTGCCGAGTTGGCTCAACTGCCTGGCGAGGCCGCCGAAATGCTCACTCGAAAGCCCGGGGCCGCCGTTGAGCACAAGCAGCGGCACGGCGTCGTCGGGCGTGCGGTTCCCGAAGAGCCTGTAGTACAGGGCCACGCCCTCTGCTTCGGCCACTCCTTCTGCTACGAGGGGTGCGGAAGGTTCCTCTTGTGCGCAAGCGGTCAGCCCCCAACCGGCGACAAACAGGAGAACGAGGCGGCGCGTATGCGTCCACATGGCAGGCGAGGGGGAGGAACGGACCCCGCCGTAACGCATCCGGCACGTGGCTTGGTACGGACTGGGCCATGCTACGCCGCGAGTTCGGCTTCGATCTGGGCGATGGAGTCACGCAGTTCAGCAGCCTTCTCGAACTCCAGGTTGAGCGCGGCGGCGTCCATCTCGGCGGTGAGCTGCGCCACGAGGTCGCGCTTCTGGTCGTCGGTGAGGTACTTCACGACTGGGTCGGCCACGCGGGGGAGTTGCTGCGGGCCGGAGTAGTACATCGTCCGTTGCGGCTCCTCTTCCTGCTTGTGATCGGCGACGGCGGTGCCTGCGCGGATCTGCTCAATGGACTTACTCACCGTCTGTGGTGTGATGCCCTCCTCGCGGTTGTATTCCTCCTGGATCGCGCGGCGGCGGTCCGTCTCCTCCATCATGCGCCGCATCGAGTCGGTCACGCGGTCGGCGTAGAGGATGACCGACGAGTTGGCGTTGCGCGCGGCGCGGCCCGCCGTCTGGATGAGCGAGCGCTCGGAGCGGAGGAAGCCTTCCTTATCGGCGTCGAGGATGGCGACGAGTGAGACTTCGGGCAGGTCGAGGCCTTCGCGCAGCAGGTTGATGCCCACGAGCACATCGAACTCGCCGAGGCGGAGGTCGCGGAGGATGTCTACGCGCGCCAGCGCGTCGATGTCGGAGTGGAGGTAGCGGACACGGACGCCGAACGAGTCGAGGTAGTCCGTCAGGTCCTCGGCCATGCGCTTGGTGAGCGTCGTCACGAGGACGCGCTCGTGGCGGCTCGTGCGCTCGCGGATCTCGGCCATCAGGTCGTCGATCTGGCCGTCTACAGGGCGCACTTCGACGGCGGGGTCGAGGATGCCGGTCGGGCGGATGACCTGCTCCACGACGATGCCCTCGCTCTTCTCCAACTCGTAGTCGGCGGGGGTGGCGGAGACGAAGATGACCTGATGGTGGAAGTTTTCGAACTCCTCGAAGGTGAGCGGGCGGTTGTCCATCGCCGAGGGTAGGCGGAAGCCGTGCTCGACGAGGTTGAGCTTGCGCGCGCGGTCGCCGTTGTACATGGCGCGCACCTGCGGAATGCTGACGTGGCTCTCGTCCACGACGAGCAGGAAGTCGTCGGGGAAGTAGTCGAGGAGGCAGTGAGGGCGCGTGCCGGGCGCGCGGCCGTCCATGTGGCGCGAGTAATTCTCGATGCCCGAGCAGTAACCGATCTCCTTGATCATCTCGATGTCGAAGAGCGTGCGCTGCTCCAGCCGCTGGGCGGCGACGAGCGCGCCCTCGTTTCGGAGGATCGCGAGGCGCCACCGTAGCTCCTCTTCGATGCTCGCCACCGCGCGGTCGACCTGGTCCTTGGGTGTGACGAAGTGCTTGGCCGGGTAGATCGTCACCGTGCCGGTCTCGTCGGCCAGCACCTCGCCCGAGACGGGGTGGATGCGGCTGACCTTCTCGATCTCGTCGCCCCAGAAGGTCAGGCGGTAGGCCTGGTCTTCGAGGTAGGCGGGGAAGATCTCCACCACGTCGCCGCGTACGCGGAAGACGCCGGGGCTGAATTCGACCTCGTTGCGCGTGTAGAAGACGTTGACGAACTGGCGCAGCAGGTCGTCGCGGTCGATGGTCTCGCCGGGCGTGACCTGGATGATGCGCGCCTTGTACTCCTCCGGATTCCCAAGCCCGTAGATGCACGAGACGGACGCCACGATCACCACATCCTTGCGCCCCGAGACGAGCGCCGAGGTCGCGCGCAGCCGCAGCCGGTCGATCTCCTCGTTGATTGCCATGTCCTTCTCGATGTACGTGTCGGACGAGACGATGTAGGCCTCGGGTTGGTAGTAGTCGTAGTAGGAGATGAAGAACTCGACGGCGTTGTTGGGGAAGAACTGCCGGAACTCGGCGTAGAGCTGTGCGGCGAGCGTCTTGTTGTGCGAGAGCACCAGCGTCGGCTTGCCGACGTTGCGGATGACGTTGGAGATCGAGAACGTCTTGCCGGTGCCCGTCGCGCCGAGGAGCGTCTGGTAGGGGTCGCCGCGGAAGAGGCCTTCGGTCAGCTCTTCGATGGCGCGCGGCTGGTCGCCCGTGGGCCGGAAGGGAGCGTCGAGGGAGAAGGGCGAGTCGATTCGGGAAATCGTAGCCATGAGGGGGAAGGCGCGAGAGAAGAAGCCAGAGAGGATACGCGACGCGGGTGCCAACCCTGTGTCAGCATCAACGTGTAAGTTGCGGCCCTCTCCTCCGTTCCCGCTGGCTCCCTCTGCTCGCATGAACCAGAGCGTCCAAGCCTACCTCGACAAAGCCCGCCGGGCTCTCGCCGCGGCCCGCCGCGACCTCGACGCTGAAGACGCCGAGAACGCCATCGCGCGGGCCTACTTCGGGGCCTACTACGCCGTGGCCGCGACGTTGCGTACGCGAGGCGTCTCGGCTGCCTTCCTCGAAGAGGGCAACCACGACGAGGTGCACACGCAGTTCTATCAGCATGTGGTCGGCCCGCACCCGCTCTCGCGTGAGACGGCCCGCACGCTCGCCCTCCTCTACCAGCTCTTCAAGCATGCCGCCTACCTCGACGAGCCGTTCCTGAGCACCAGCGACGCACAGGAGGCGCTCGGCGAGGCCGAGGCACTCGTCAGCAGCGCGCGCGCCTGGCTCAAAACCACCTGAGGCGGGCATGACGCACTGGATCTGGTCCGTCCGTCCTGAGCACTTCCCAGCGTTTGTCCGCACGGGTACGCTCGCGGTGCGCCGACACGGGCGAAAGGCGCTGGCGCAGATTCAGCCCGGCGACCGCATCTACGTCTACCTCCCCGGCAGCCGAGTGCTCGCCGGCGCCTTCGAGGCGACGAGCACCGCATTCGAGGACAGCACCGCACTGGTGCCGGGCGGCCACTACCCCCACCGTGTCCGCGTGCGGCCGGTCGCGGTGCTGAGCGAGGAGGCGTGGATTCCCTACGAGGCCTTCGCTACCAAGCTGACGGTGCTGGACGAGTACGGCGAAAAGGCCACGCCCGACCTCCGCTTCCGCGCGATGATGCAGCGCGTTATCCACCGCCTGCCGACGGTCGACGGGGCGATGCTCGATTTCCTCGTGCGCACGCGTTCCGAGACGGATCCCGAGCGGCTCATCGAAGCGGCGGAGCGCTACAAGCAAGTGCGCGAAGGGGATGTCCCTGGACCCGTCACGATGATCTCAGAAGCCGAGGCATCTTACGCGCAGGTGCCTGCCGACTTCGACCGGGCGACGGCGCTGGAGCGGCTGATCGCCGCCATCGCGGCGCGCCGGTTTGTGTACGAGCCGTGGGAGATCGCGGCGTTCGTGACGGCGCTGCGGACCAAGCCGTTCGTGCTCCTGGCGGGCGTGACCGGCGTGGGCAAGTCGAAGCTGCCCCAGCTCGTGGCCGAGGCGACGGGGAGCGCGAGCACGCTGATTCCCGTCCGCCCTGACTGGACAGATCCAGCGGAGGTGCTCGGCTACACGGATCTGGCGGGCACGTTTCGTCCGGGCGCGCTGCTGCGAACCGCACACGCGGCGATGGAGGCCCCGGAACAGATGCACCTGGCCGTCCTCGACGAGATGAACCTCGGTCGGCCTGAGCATTACCTCGCCGAGGTGCTCAGCCGGATCGAGGCGCGGGTCCCTGCGCCATTCGGGGGCTGGGCGAGTCCGCCACTTCTTACGCAGGGGCTCGATGCCGCCGATGCCCGGTGGAACGCCGTGCGCCTTGCGCCCAACCTCGCCCTCGTCGGTACGGTGAACGTGGACGAGAGCGCACATCCATTCAGCCGGAAGGTCCTCGACCGCGCGTTCACCCTCGAACTGCAGGCCACCGACCTCGCGAACTGGGCGCCCATCGATTCTGCCGCTATGGCGACCGCGGAGCCGTGGCCTGCGTCCGTGTGGTGGCCTCGTGCTATTCGCCTGGGGGAGTTGACGCATCTCTCGACAGCCGAGCAGCAGGTCGTCAACACAGCCGTAGAGGCCATCGCGGAGGCGAATGCTCTGCTCGCGCCAGCCGGACTGGGCATTGGCTACCGCGCCCGCGACGAGGCGGCGCTGTTCGCCCTCCACGCCGGCGCGACGCCGGATGCCTTTCGCACGCGCGACGGGCAGGCCGTGGGTCCGCTGGATCTGGCGCTCCACATGAAGATGCTGCCGCGCCTCGAAGGCAGCCGCCCGGCGGTGCGTGCCGCTGTACTCGGACTGTTCGGCTGGGCATTCGATGCGACGCCGCGCCGCGATGAAACCGACCTCCTGCCCCTGCTCGACGCCTGGGAATCCGACAGACGCCCTGACCGTCTCGACACCGCGCGCTTTCCGTACACGGCCGCGCGGCTGGCACGCATGACCGATGCGTTGCTCACCGACGGCTACGTCTCGTTCTGGGGCTGATCGGCACCGGACGCAAACTGTTGCCGGACCTGCTCCACCAGCGTACGGAACGAGACGGACGAGGCAGGCAACTCGTCGAGATCGGTGTGGACGGGGAGGTCGAAGACCAGCTCGCCGGGATCATCGGCTACGACGACGGCGCCGAGGCGGTGCATCCAGGTCGTCATGCGGTCGTTGTCGCGTGCCACCACGCCGCGCAGCGTGTCAATGCCCACCGTCGGAGCCAGGACGTAGAGGGTGGCGAGCAGCAGGCCTCCGAGCCCGTGCCCCTGCGCCGTATCGATCACCGTGAGCGAGAACTCGGCCAGGTGCGGATGCTCGGATAGGCGGATAAAGCGAGCGATGCCGAAGCCGGGCGCTTCGGGGTCCTCTAGGCTCAGGGCGCCCCAGGCCACGTGATCTCGGTGGTCCACCTCGGTGAGATACCGGAGCTGGTCCTCGTGTAGCGCAGACAGCGAGCCCAGGAAACGAAAGCGCCGCGACTCGTCGGAGAGCGCTTCGAACCCGTGCAGCAATCGGTCCCGGTCGGCCGGAACGATAGGCCGAAGCCCTACCGGCGTGCCATCGTTCAGGGTGAAGCGGAGCATAGCGAGAGGAGAGCGAGGGCTCTGAAGGTAGGGAGGCGACGAGGAAACCGACGCGCTCGGGGGCTGGATCGCCGGGCTGGGAGCAAAGGGAGCCGTGCACGGGCGGCTGCGTAGTCTACGCGCCGATGCTGCCGTTATGCCTGTCCTCTTTACCCTCGAAACGCCGTCCGTCCGCCTGATCTGGCGCGGCCCCCGCGCCGTATCGGAGCCGTCGGATGGGGGGCTCCGGGTGGAGCCTCAGCGCGGTATAGTCTCCGTGCAGGTG
>JABDIZ010000305.1 GCA_013003465.1 Rhodothermaceae bacterium | reverse complement strand
GGGCACGCGATCCCCTGCCCCCCCGACGGTCCGCAGCACGAGGCCTTCCAACCCCCACAGCAGCGTGAATCGGACAGCGCGGGGCAGATCAACTGTAACGGAGTCGGTGAGCCAGACTGGCCGCATGGGCTTCATTGACTCGGCACGGAGGCATCAGGACGAGGGAAATCCGCCGTTTGCTGCCCGGTATCAGCCACGAGGAGCGCGGCATGCACGGTAGCACGCGCCAAGGCGAGCACCGCACTCACATCGCCCTGGGGCTCTGACGTCTCCTCAATAAACTGCAACGCCCACCCCTGCTCTGCAGCACGGGCCTCGGCGCGACCGGCCATCACCTCGTCCGGCTCAATCAGTAGCATCGCCGCGACGTGATCGCGCGTCCAGGGTGGGGCGGCAAACAACGCGGTGAGCGCGTCCCCCTGTGCCGGAGGCGGTAGAAAGACGACGAGCACCGTGCGCTCGGGCGAAAGCGAGCGCCCTGCACGCGCAGCGAGAATGCGCGCGGTTGCAATCAGGGCCGCACCGGGCACACCCTCTCCACGAGCCACGACCATTACCAACTCTTGCCCGCGTACAGGATGCCTCCCCGGAATGAATGCCGCGACGGCACCGGAGGCCAACCGAAATCGCGTGCCGAAGGTAGGCGTCAGGCCACCCTGGCGTACACGCGTCACCAGGAACGAATCGGGGCGGGCCGTTGCCAGACGCCGGAGTGTTTCGCGCACCTGGACAGGGGAGGGCTCGTGTGCAGCATCGAGGGAGAGAGTTGCCTGCGATGGGTTCGAGCCACTGCATCCGATGAGGAGGGGCAGCGCGCTGAGCAGGATGAGCCCGAGGGCGTAGACGAGGCGCATAACGCTAGGATACACAACGGGCCGCCCGGCATAGAACCAGGCGGCCCGAATTGGCCGAGGCCAAGGTTAGTGCTCGGCGACTCAGTCGAAGCCGACGGTCAGGCCTGCTGTGAAGCCGAGGTTAGACTTGATGTCGTTGCCACCGCCGAGGCGGAAGCCGTACTCCGTAAAGGCGTTCCGCACGGCGCCACGGACGAAGAGCGACACCGGCAGCGAGGGCGGAGACAGCTTCAGGTACGGCGCGATGCTGCCGTTGTGGCCACCGGACGCGGCAAGCCCAGCGTTGTTACGACTCACGAAGCCGTCCACGAATTGCGTTTGGATGTGCAGGGCAGCACCCAACTCGAGGATCCCGAACCGCAGCCCGGCACCCATGACGAAGGCGAGGATATCACTATCGGCCGTCTGGTTCACGGTAACGAGCCCACCCGTTGCCGGGTTGAACACCATGACGTCGCCCTCCTGCATCAGGTAGTAGTCCGCACCACCGAAGAGGCGGAAGTTCTCGCTCGGGTAGTCGAAGTCCGCACCGAAGAAGATGGCGTCACGTCCTTCGGTTGTCGGGAAGTTGCCCGCCGCGATGTTGTTTTGCTCCTCGTCAGCGAGGTCGAGGATGTAGCCGCCGTGGATACCCACCACGCGTCCACGAGCCGTCGCGAAGATCTTCACGTTCTGGAGACCGAAGCCGCTCTCCAGGTTGGCATTCTCGAATTTGTTGGACGCAATGTTGAGATGCCCCCCAAACCCGAGCTTGAACGCGGGGAAGTTGATCACGTTGATCTGCGCGCCAACCGCTACCCGCTGCGACTGGATGTCGCCTGCGACGCCGTTGAGGTTCAGTTCCACCTCGTCGCCGTTGGGCAGGTATACCTCTTCCACGTTACCGATGCCCGCTTCGACCCACAGCTTGATGGGAGCGGCGTCCGAGGGGCGCCCGTAGGCGTAGGTGTCAGAAGTGAGCGAGCGTTCGTCGGGCGGAGTCGGGAGCGCCGTCTCGGCCTGGGCGGCCGGGGCGGTTTCGCAGTCCGTCTTGCCCTTTTCGCAGTCGCCGTCGGGGCTACCGGTGAGTAGCGAGCCGGACAGCAAAGCCACAAGTGCCAAGTTCAGCATGGAGGATCCTCCTTATGAAGGGGTGCAGGTGAGGGGAGAGTTGCCGTGTAAGGTAGGGGCACGGGCGTAAAACGCACAAGCGTACCCGGTGCCCACATAGCCCGGAACGGTCGTTCGGTTCCGTTAGACGCAAACTACCACACCTTTTTTTTGATTTCCAACCCGTATGTTGTGCGCAAACGGGCGGGTTCACCGGGCATCACGTTCATCTCATCGTTCTTCAATGGATCTCCTCTCCGGTCCAGCGCCCCATCTCCTTGAGCGTGAACAGGCCTTCCTGGCACGGCTGCGCGCGCTCCTCGAACAGATCGCGGACGACCCCGATACACTGCGTCGCCTGAGCGATCTCCTGGAAGGCCTGGACGACCTGTTCCTCCTGCTGGTCGTCGGCGAGTTCAATGCCGGCAAGTCCACCGTGGTCAACGCCCTCTTCGGCGCGGTGGTGATGGAAGAAGGCCCGGTGCCTACGACTGACAAGATCACTGTGCTCCGCTACGGCGAGCAGCCGGAGACGCATCGGCGCAGCGACTTCGTGACAGAGCGCCGCTACCCCGCTGAGTTGCTGCGCCACCTCGCGCTCGTAGACACGCCCGGCACCAATTCCATCATCCGCGAGCACCAGGCCCTGACGGAGGACTTCGTCCCCCGCGCGGACCTGGTTCTCTTCGTCACCTCCTACGACCGGCCGCTCTCTGACTCCGAGCGGCAGTTCCTCCAGTTCATCCGAGGTGACTGGGGCAAACAACTCATCGTGGTGCTCAACAAGGCCGACCTGGCGGCCGACGAGGCCGCATTGCAACAGGTGATCGTGCACATCCGCGAGGGATTCCAAGAACACCTCGGCTTCGTTCCTCGCGTGTTCCCCGTCGCGGCGCGGGCTGCCCTGGCGGCCAAGCAGGCCCACCCCGGGGATCCCGTACAAGACCCACGTTGGGAGGCGAGTCGGTTCGGTCCCTTCGAGGCGTTTCTCTCCGAGACGCTGACGGCCGACGAGCTCCTCGCGCTCAAGCTCTCTACTCCGCTCGACGCGGGCGAGCGGATCCGGCAAAGCCTTCAGGCCCACCTCGATGCCCTTCGCACTATCCTCGAACGTGATGAGGCCGGACTGGCCACGCTCCGTGCCCGCTTCGATGAGAAGGAAGCGATGCTACGCGAGTCGTTTGCTCGCGCCGCCGCAGAAGTGGACAAGGAACTGCTGGAGATGGAGCGGCGGGGCGTGCGCTTCCTCGATGACACGATCCGCGTCTCCAAGCTGCGCCTCCTCCGAGACCGCAACGCCTTCCGCGAGGAGTTCACCCGCCAGGTCGTCCGTGATTCCGAGCGCCGAATTGAGGAACGCACCGGCGAGGCCGTGGACGCGCTCCTGCGCCATGTCTATGAACTGTGGAACGAGACGTATGCGCACCTGGCCGAGCAACGAGCGGCGGTCGGCGAAGCCCCACCCGAGCGCAGTTCCTTCCTCTACAACCGCGACGAAGTCTTCCGCGATGTGATGGGCGAGGCCAAGCGCACCATCGACCAGTACGACCTCAATGAGGAGGCGCGCCGCATCCTGGAAAACGCGCGCGCCACAGCGGCGCTCTTCACCGGAATGCAGGCCGCCGCGCTCGGCCTCGGCGCCGTGGCCGCCGTCGTGGTGGCGGCTACGGCCTTCGATGTGACCGGGGGGCTCGTGGCCGCCGGCGTGCTCGCGGCATTCGGCTTCGTGTTGCTGCCGCGCCAGAAGCGCCGGGCCATCCGCGAGTTCACGACCCGCGTAGAGGCCCTGCGTGCCGATCTCGGCCGAGCCCTCCATACCCAGTTGGAGGAGGAAGTCGCAGACGCCATGAGCCGCGTGCATCGCCTCGTGGAGCCGCTCGAAGCACACACGCAGGCCCAGCGAAGGACCCTGGACACGGCTACGCAGGAAGCGACCGCGCTGCATGCGGACGCCGAAGCCCTTCGCGCGGAGGTCACGCAGCACTACGGCCCGGCCCTCCGAATGGACGCCGCCGACTGATACGAGAAGGGGGAGGCGCCGAAGCACCTCCCCCTCAAGCGTTCCTGCGGCCTTACGGGGCCCAGGAGGCTGATCCTACCCAAGCACGCTACCGGTTCCGCGCATCGTCCTCAGGGTCCGGTGTAATCGTATCGTAGTTCTCGCCTGCGCCCGAGCGGAAGCGGTCGAGGCGTTCGCGTAGATCCTGGCGCTCCTCCCGGTAGATGTTCTCCGGCAGTGGGCGGTCGGCCCGAACGGGCAGCGAGTCCACCATGCGGGCCTGTAGCACGACCACGAGTTCCTTCTGGAGCACCGTCCGCGTCTGGTACGAGAAGAGGTACTTGATGAGTGGAATGTTCATCAGGAGCGGGATGCCCTTACGCGAAATACTCTCCTCCGTTGAGTAGAGGCCACCGATGACCGTCTGCTCGCCGTCGAGCAGCAGTACCTGCGTGTTGACATCGCTCTTGTCGATCGTCAGGCCTGCCTCGGAGGGGCGCCCAGCGCTCTTCTCCACCTTGATGTCGAGGTGCATGAACTCGACCGGCCCCTCGCCCTCGGCCGGGTTGCCTGGGTCGTTGATGAGCGTCGGCGTCACATCGATGATGATGCCCGTGGAGATGAACTGCGTGATGGTGTTGCCCTGGAAGTCCTGAATCTGGACGGGGATGTCAGAGCCGCTCTGCATGCGGCCCTGCTCGCCACTCTGCACGGATACACTCGGCGAGGCGATTGTCTCGCCATAGCCCTGTTGCTCGAACCAGCGGAAGAGGTTCAGCAGCACCGAGAAGTTGATCTCGTCGGTCGTCGTGGTGATGTAGCCATCGAGGGCGTCGAAGAAGCTAGAGGCGTCGACCGAGAGTTGGGGGATCTCGGCTGCACCGCCGCCGCTGCCACCGCTGCCGCCCTGGCTCCCGCCCCCGCCTGCAGCGCCGAAGAGCGTGGCCCAGTTGGTGCCCGTCTCGCGAATACGGTTGGTGTTGAGTTCGAAGATGATGGCGTCAATGCGGATCTCGCGGCTCCGCGCGGTCGCGGGCAGGTCCGCCCCGAACGAGGGGCCGAGCGCTGTCGTAGCGATGGCCTGGTCGCCGGCCCGCAACTGATCCGAGGTGGGGACGAGCGCGGGCTCTTCAATCACGAAGTAGTTCTCGGACTCGCGGAAATCGAGCCGCGCACGGTCGAGTACCAGTTCGAAAGCGTCGATGAAGTGGACGCCGTTCAGGCTCACGCCGATCGGCTGCGTGCGGTCCATCGGGTCCACGACGGCCTTTCCAGTAACCCGGAGAAATACGGGGTTGATGAGCCGAACGAACTCGTTGAAGGGCGTTGACGGCAGGAACGAGACGAGTTCTTCGGCCGGAACGTACGAGCGCACACGGCGGTCGCCGGGCGGCGAGACGACCTGCGCGGTCGCCTCCAGAGCAGTGCCTGTCATCAGCAAGCCGACGAGCAGCAGCACGCGGGAGCCTGTCGGCAGAAACCGGCGCAGGCGGTGAGAGAACAAACGAGTCATGGCGGTCCGGGGGTTGGTCGGTAGGATCGTGGACGGCCGAGCACGGCGGCGGGCGCCGCGCGGCCAGGAACCGGCAGGCGCCGGCTAGTTTTGTGGCGTTGGGATGGCGGTGCCCTGATATAGACCCGAGCGGCGGGCCTCCGGCGTACCAGGGGCGGGGGGCGCGTCCTCCATCACGGGGCCGCGCACGTTTTCGAGCTGGACAGAGCCGATGGCCTGCCGGAAACGCTCGCCGGTCTGGAGGTCCAGTTCGACCCGTTCGCGGATGCCGCCCTTGTTGAGGGCGATGACTACGCGCGCCCGGTTGGGGTCTACACTGGCTACATGGCCGAGGAAGACGCGGTCGCCCACGCGCAGCGTGCGCATCTCGCCTTTTCGTACAAAGACGGCTTGTCCCCCAACCACACTGACGAGCCCGTCCATTTCGACATCAACGAGGTCGTCTACATTGTTGGGCAGATCCGTCAGGATGAGCGGATAGAACGGGTTGACCGGCGGACGGCGCGGGGGCAAGACGGAGGCTGGGATCTCCATGAGGCTGTCGGGCGCGCTCATGCCATCGCTCCCGGCGAAGTAGGCGTCCATCGTCATTGCAAACCGGGCGAGCACGACCTGGCGGTCCACCTCATTCTCTCGGTCGGGAATGGTCGTCACCTCTTTATCCACGCTCAGCCCGTGGAGTTGGTAGAGGCCGCGCCCATTCTCGACGTTCCAGATGAAGGCGTAGAGGCTCTCGTAATAGGCCATCCCGGTGATGTTGTACGTGTAGACCGAGAACGTGCCCCGGTTCTGCACTCCGCTGAGGGTGATGTCGAACGCCCGGAAGCCCGAGCGCGAGAGCGCGTTGAGGTAGTCCACCACGTCGGGCGAGGTGAGCTGATCCGGGAGGATCTTGTAGCGGGCGTTCCAGCGCTGGAGGGCCTCGGCCGCTTCGACACTCGCGATGGACTCTTCGGCCATCAGCGTCTCGACCTCGGCCTGACGCAGGCGAATGGCCTCCTCTTCCTGCTCCAAGCGCTCGATTTCAGCCGGTTGGACTTTCTGGGTGACGTAGAATCCAGCCCCGATGGCGAGCGCCATCACCACGGTCATGATGAGGGTGTTGAGAACGTCGTTGGACATGGTCGTTGCACGCAGGGTGCGGGTGGCGGCTAGAGAAGCAGGGCGGGGTTACTGAGCGACGGCGGGTTCGGCCTCATCGAGGGCGACGGTTCCGGCGAGCGGCTCCGGCTCGACGGGGGGCTCCGGCAGGGCCTCTCCAGCCTGCTCGCGCAGGTACCGAACCGTAGCGGGCAGATCGCTGGGCAGGGCGAGGCGGAGGCGGTAGGAATACACCGGGTACTCCCGGATCTCCTGGAAGGTGATCTCCTCGATGGACGCGTTGAGCCGCGTGCCTAGTTGCACGATGTGATCGCGGGCCGTGGCGAAGCCGGTGACCACGAGGTCGTTGCCATCCGGCTCCCAAGACTCGACCCAGGCGCCACCGACACCGGCCGCGGCTGTGTTGGCGCGCGCCAGCGTTTGGCTCCACCGATCCGTGCCGATGAGCAACGAATCGAGGACGGAGAGCGAGGTCATGATCCGCTGCTGCGCCAGGCGCAGGCTGTCGATGCGGTACTGCAGTTCCGTACCCGACATCATGGCCTGCGGCGGGTATTCAGCCAAGCGCTGTTCGGCCTCGGCGATGTCACCCTGCTGCTTGAGGTAGAGCCCCATGAAGAAGAGCACCGTCATGAACAGCAGCACCGTCACGACGAGCGTGTGCCAGGAGAAGGACAGATCGACGGCCTTGCCGCGCTTCCGCAGTTGCTTGGGCAGCAGGTTGACGTCCTCGAACGGCGAGTCCTTGCGGATGAGCGTCTTGAGCGCAATGCCCGCCGCTTCCATGGACGCGGTCGGGAGCGGCCCGTAGGGACCTGCCACCCCGGCCTTGGCGATACCGGACCGAAGCGTCTCGACGCGGGCCTCCGGGTAGAAGGCAGCGAAGCCCTGGACCAGTTCGTCCTCGCGCTCTTCGCTGAGCACGATCACGTTGTGGACGGTGCCGACGCCCTGCACGTCCTGCTGCAAGAGCACGCGGCTGCAGATCGTATCCGGCCCGTCGAAGGTGGTCACGCTGCGCATGTGGTCGCAGTGGTGGAGCTGCTCCCCCTGTAGCAGGATCACGAGCGTGTCTTCGTTGCCCACGCGCACGATGGCCGTGTTCTCATGCGGGTCGGTCTGGAAGGCCATCCGGGCCATCCCGATCAGCACCGGCACCTCGGCCGAGATGCCACGGAAGGCGATGCGGCGCATGCCCTGCTGCTCGCGCAGCAACTGCAGCGAATCCACGACCGGCTCCTCGGGACGAGGCAGTACCGCCATATAGCGGCGCAGGTGCTCGCGCGGCGTCATCGGGATGAAGGCGATGCGTTCCTTGTCGTAGACCACATCGGACTTGGGCAGCAGGCTCAGCAGCCGCTCCCGCCGAACGGGTGCATTGGTCGCCTTCGGATCGGCTTTGGCGGCCGTCTTCTTCTTGCCCTTCTTGGCGTCGGCTTTCTTGGCGTCCGCCTTTTTCTTGTCGCCCTCAGCCGGGACCGTAATCTCGACGTAGTCCACGTCGGGGGTGCCGATGGCGAAGGCGAGGCCGGGCCGCTCGAACCCAGCGGCGCGGCACTCTTCGAGAATGTCCTTGAGTTCAAAGACGATGGGCGAGCCCGCCTTCCGCGCCATTGGACCGGCTACATCGAGCGTTCCGTCGTCCAGGCCGAACCCGGCGAACTCGGATTCGAGGAAGAGGTCATCGATCCCACCGCTGGCGTTGCCATCGCCAAACTGAATGGTGACGCCATCATCCGCTGCCGGTACGGCGTCGGGGGTCGCCATCTCCATACCCGCGGGGGTGAAATCGCCCATGGGGTCCTCGCCCAGCGAGCGCTGGCGCGAAAACTGGCGCACGGGCTCGAAGCCCGTTGCGGTCGAGCGCATCAAGACCGCATGCACGGCCTGGGGCGTCACATGCACGCCGAGCACCGGGGCGCTGCCGGTCTTTTTCTTGGACGTGGAGCGCCGATGGCTGACGACCGACTTGGCTTGGCGCTTCTTGCGCGCGGGAGTCATATCCTGAGCAGCAGGCTGCTCGGCAGACTCGGGGACCTCAGCAGGGACCGGAATAACGTTCTCGCTCATGGCGTGGTACAGGGTTGGCGGGAGCAGGCGCGGAGGCGCGCTCGGCGGCGGTTCAGCCGACGAGTTGCTTGAAGCGACGTTTGTTGTTGGCGTACTGGAGCCCGACCTCGGGCGTGATCTTGCGCTCGCGGACGAGGCGGTTGAGATCCTGTTCGAGGGTGACCATGCCGAGCTTGCCCCCCTCCCACATCATCTGGTAGATCTCGGGCGTGTTGCCGTTGAGGATGGCGGCCTTGACGTTGGGCGTGACCCAGAGCACTTCCTTCACCAGCACACGGCCGCCGCCGATACGCGGCGCCAGCTTCTGACTGACGGTGCAGCTCAGCACGTCGGCCAGGCGAATGCGGATGCGGTTCTGCTCTTCGGTCGGATACTCGGCGATGATGCGGTCCAGGCTCTCGATGGCCGAGGACGTGTGCAGGGTCGAGAATACCTTGTGCCCCGTATCGGCGGCCTCAATGGCAGATGAGATGGTTTCGGGATCGCGCATCTCCCCGATCATGATGATGTCGGGGTCCTGGCGGAGCGCCTGCGTAACGCCGTCCTTGAACGACGGCACATCGGGGCCGACCTCACGGTGCCGGATGATGCACTTGTCCGGCGCGTGCATGTACTCGATTGGCTTGGCCACGATGACGATGTGGCCGTTGAAGTCGTGGTTGTTGGCGTCGATTATGGCGTCGAGCGTGGTGCTCTTGCCCGAGCCGGTTACGCCGGTGAAGAGGACGAGGCCATCGCGCACGTGGCGGAACATGAAGCCGCGCTGGACCGCCGGGTGGAACCCGAGGCTGCCGAGCGGCCGCACTTCCTCGTTGATGGCGCGCATACAGAGGCCGAGGTGCTGCGCGTCGAAGTAGACCGTGCAGCGGAACCGGCGCTGGCCGCCACCGGGCAGCGGCAGGAAATAGGAGAAGTCGGACGACTGGACGCGGAAGAGGTCCTCACGCTGGCGCGGGCTGAGCAGGTTGAGAATCAGGATGTCGATCTCATCGTTGCTCGATGCACCGAACTCGAAGTGTGGGGATTTGTCGCCGTCTACGCGGTACCACACGCGGCCGACGCAGGCCGGGCCGCCGAGGTCCATGTCGGAGGCGCCCATCTCGTGGAGCTTCGCCACGAAGCCTTCCATGTAGTCGCGGAGCCCTTCCCGGCGCTCGATCTCCATCTGCTCCACGCGCTCGACGTAGAACTTGAGGCGGTCCTCGCCCTGAAGCAGGCGGGGCGCTGAGCGGGCCACCTCGGTGAGCCAGTTGGGCAACCCTTGCTCGTCCTCAACCGCCGCGGGCTCCTCCTGTGTCTTCGCCTCAAACGCGGCGAGCGCATCGGCAGCCTGCTGAAGCGCGGCGAGCCGCTCATGGGCAGCCAGCGGCAGTTCCTCCGGCAGGGCTTGCGCCGGGGGCGCACTGGGGGACGCCGGGGGTGCAGGAATCGGCGCAGCCTCCGATGCTATGGGACCAGCAGTGGCAACCGGTGCAGGAGCCACGGGCGCATGCGCGTGCGGCACGCCAGCAGGGGGTGCCGCCGTGGGAGCAGCGGAGGCGTTGGGCGAGGTTGGAGCAGGCGGGTTCACAGAGACCTGGGGCGGTCAGAAAAGGTGGCGACAGCGCACCGAGGTCAAAGGCCGGGCCAGATAGCCCCATGCCCCTCTCGGCAGCGCGGGTATCGGCCGACCGCGTCAAACCGGGTCAGGATCTACCGCGCCCCATCACAATCGGTAATGATGCCGTGACACTGCCCCGGCCTATAGGGCGCCCCTCTTGGGAGCCACACCTGGCGATCTGCGCCGCGCGCCAAACGCCGTACGGCCAACCCCCGAAGGGGTCGGCCGCACGGTGCAGTCATCGATACAATGAGGCGCGATCAGTTGCCCTCACACACCACGTAGTCGTTGTGGCGCCGGAGGTGGTTGTCGGCTCCCGGCCGCGCCACGCAGATCACATGCTCGTTGGCCTCGTTGCCAGGCGGACGGTGCATGATGGCGACCTTCTTGTTCGGGTTGCCGTTCGGGCAGCCGCATGCCGATTCGGATTCCTCCTCTTCGGGTGGGGGCTCTTCACCACCACCCGGGATGGGTAGCTCGGGGTCTTCCGTCACTACGTAGCCTCCGCCGGTGTTACAAGAGGAG
>JABDIZ010000292.1 GCA_013003465.1 Rhodothermaceae bacterium | reverse complement strand
TCTTCCTCCGCCCGGAGTGCAATGCGCTTCTCGTCCAACTCGGCCACGAGAATGGCGGTGGCGGCGTGCTCCTCCTTCCAACCTCCCTCCCCTTCGAGATCGGCCTTCAAGTGCGCCATGCGCTCGTCAAGGCGACGGACCTGCTCGCGCGCTTCGCTGTAGCGCTGGCTCGCGCCGGCCGCGAGGCGGTCGTAGCGGTCCAAGCCGAGAATCTTGCCGAGAATCTCCTTGCGCTCGCCGGGCTTCTTCTTGGTGAACTCGTCGCTGCGTCCCTGGAGCAGGAAGGCCGAGTTGATGAACGTGTCGTAGTCGATCCCGAGGCGCTCGTGGATGAGCGCCTGCGTGGCGCGGATGCTCTCGGCCGTCAGCGCGCGGTAGTCCCCGCTTTCGGGGTCGAGGACTTGGAATTCGAGGCCGGGCTTGCTGGTCTTGCCGGAGGCCGAGCGGTGGTAGGTCCGGGTGATGCGATAGCGCGTCCCTTCGAGGTCGAAGACAAACTCGACGGCCATATCGCGCGTGCCGACGCGCAGCAGTTCGTCGTCCGGCTTCTGCGCGCCGCTCGACTTGCGCGCCTCGCCCCAGATGGCCCACGTCATCGCGTCGAGCAGCGCGCTCTTGCCCTGCCCGTTGCCGCCCGAGAGGCAAGCCACGCTGAAGGCCTCAAAATCGAGGTCGCCTGCCGCTGTGCCGTACGAGAGAAAATTGCGGGGACGAAGCGAGACAGGAATCATGGAAGAGGGCGAAAAAGGCCGACGTGCACCGGGTTAGGCACGCTCGCCTCGCTACTCGGTTTCAAGAACGGATGCCTCGCCATCCGCGTCGCGGCGGCGTTCATCCCAGGCGTTGAATTTATCGGCGAGCGCCTGCTGAATGCCTGGCGTCACGGTCTCGATGAGGTGCCACGTCTCAGGCGCCAGCGCGCGAACGGGCTCATAGAGCAACGAGTCGTCGCGCGTCTCCGCCCCAATGATCCACGGGTTGCCGCCGGGCGTGGGAGAGACGGCGGTCACCATGAGCAGGATGGAGAGGCTGAGGGCCGCCTTGAGACCACTGAGTAACGCGCCCGCCATATTGTCCAGTGCGGACAGCTTGAACGCTTCGAGCGTCTTGCGAAACAGGTGTCCCACCGCTGACACGCCACCGAGCACCACGGAAAAGACGACGACAAATCCGACGACTGGGGCCGTCCGTTCCGAGACGCCCAGGCTCTCCACCACCGTCGATCCCACCGGCCCCATCAGCGCCGCACCGATGATGAAGGCCAGAAACAACCCGACGGTGCTCACGAGCTGCCTACCGAAGCCCGTGCGCAGCCCCCGCCATACACCGATGCCGATCATGGCGAGGATAAAGAAGTCGAGCAGCGTGAAGCCTGCCATGGAGATGTGTTAGTGAGGTTGGAACGCGCTGCTCGCGCAAACGAAAGCAGGAGGGCTCGCACGACGGGCTAGGCGTTCAGCAGTGCGCGCACCACCGTCTGTACCCGCTTCCCGTCGGCCTGTCCGCGAAGCGCACTCATGGCCTCGCCCATCACACGGCCCATGTCCTTCATTGAGGTAGCGCCGGTGCGCTGCACGATCTCCTGCACCGCTTGATAGATGTCCTCGTCCGACAGTTGCGGCGGGAGGTACTGCTCGATGATGGCCAATTCATCGGCCTCGCGCTGCGCCAAGTCATCGCGCCCTGCCTCGCTGTACTGCGCAATGGAATCGCGGCGCTGCTTCGCTTGCTTCTGCACGATCGCCACCAATTCATCCTCAGAGGGGGGGCCGCTGCCACTCTTCTCCTTCTCGGTGATGGCAGTTTGCAGCAAGCGGATGGCGCTCAGGCGTAGCTTGTCCTTCGCCCGCATGGCGTCCTTGAGGTCGTGAGCCAGTTGTTCTCGGAGGGCCATCGAAGCAGCGTGGTCGGAGCGGCAAATATACCCCGGCCCTCTGCCCACCGTGTGGCACCCGGGCCCCGCCTCAGCGCAGAATGAAGCGCACGGCCAAGACCCCCACCCCGACTTGCATCACGCCGAGTGCGGCCAGCGAGTAGGTGTCGAGGCGTTCGGCCTCAGCCTTCAGCACAGGATCTCCACGCTCCAAGCTGCCGAGTTGCCGGTAGCGGTCGTCCACATCGTCCGCGCGGAATTTGTAGTGGATGGCAACGCCTGCCGCCGCCAGCGCCACCCCCGCCGCTGCGATGTCGATCCAGGCGTTGGGCGAGCGGCGCGGCGGCATCCAGCCCACGGCAGCATCCGGCCGGGCACGATCCTCAAGCGGCCGCATCAGGATCAGGTGCCGATTGTCGAGCGAGTCGCCGGGCGTGAAGCGCGCGGCTAGGGAACCATCACGCTCTGCTACCAGGGTGCCACGCAGCGGCGCGTTGCGCTCCACGATGAGGGGTGCCACCCCGAGCATTTCCCGGCCTCGTTCGGCCTCTAGCGCCACCG
>JABDIZ010000259.1 GCA_013003465.1 Rhodothermaceae bacterium | reverse complement strand
TGACGGTGATGGTGTGGTGCTCGCGCTACGCCATCGCTCTCTATGCCGCGTTCGCCGTCGCCTCCATCGCGCGTCCCGTGCTCTTCTACCTCCGCACCGCAGCGCTGTGGCTGGTGGGCATCGCGCTGCCCACGCCCGGCGGCTCGGGCGGGATGGAAGGGCTCTATCTCCTCTTCCTCGCCCCTCTCCTTCCAGAAGGCGCCGCAGGCCCTGCGCTGCTGGGCTGGCGCATGATCGCCTACTACCTCGTTCTCGTGGTGGGCTTCGCCATCGCCGGGGCGGCCGTGGGCGAGGTCCTGTTCGGCAAGAAAGGGGACGACGCCCCCGAGCCTCCGCCAGAAGCCACGCCCGCGCCAGAAACCTCCGGCGCCTGACAGCTCGCGCGTGCGGCGCGATCTTGGGCCATGCCCGAGCCCCGACCTGTTGAAGACCGCCGTGCCGACGCCGAGCGGTTCGACTTCCGCCGCATCCATCCGCACCTCCGATTCGGGACCGCCTCAGACCGCTACGCGGGATGGATCGACACGGTTTATCCCCGCGACGTGTGGGCGGGTGAAGTCACCACCCGCCAGAAGCGCGTCGGAGGCCAGACGTTTACCGAGCGCCTGCTCCCCGTTCGCTCGGTCGAGGACTACTTCCAGCACTTCAACGTGCTGGAGCTGGACTTTCTCTACTACCGTCCGCTCCTGAAGCCCGACGGGCGGCCCGAGTCCAACCTCTTCGTCCTCCAGCAATACGCGGACTCGGCACCCGCCAACGCCAAGTTCGTCGTCAAGGCGCCGCGGCAGTTCGTCTCGCGCAAACTGCCCCGTCGCGCGGGCGGCAAAATGACGTTCGAGGACAACCCGACCTACCTCAACGCGCACGGCTTCTCCGAGCAGTTCATCGCGCCTCTGGCGGACTCGCTCGGGGTCAAGCTCGCGGGCGTCATTATCGAGCAGGAGTACGTCCGGAAGCGCGAGGCGCCCTCGCCAGAGGCCTACATCGGCGAGTGGGACGCCTTTTTCGGCTCCATCCCGAGGAGTATGGCTTACCACATGGAGGTGCGGTCGGAGCACCTTCTCACGCCCGGCTTCGCGGCGTGGATGGCGAGCCGCAAGATCGGCCGCGTGTTTTCGCACTGGACGTGGCTGCCGACCCTCCACGAACAATGGCAGTTGGCCGAGGAGCAGTTCACGTCGGCCTCTGGCGAGGCCATCGTGCGCCTCCTCAATCCGCGCAACATGAAGTACGACGAGGCCTTCGCGCTGGCCTATCCGTTTACCGACCCCGTGCCCGCACTCTCCGAGACGCCAGAGGCCCGGCGTATGATCGACGAGACCACGGCGCTGGCCTTCAAGGCGGCGGAGATGAGCGTGACCCTCAATGTGATCGCCAACAACCGGGCGTGGGGGTCATCGCCGCACCTCGCGCAGGCGGTCGCGGACCGGTTTCTCCACTTCGCCGAGCGTAAGGGGCAGTAACTCTCCGCGACTGTTGATGAGCCGAACAACGCATTCCGCGGATAGGTGGGCGCCACGGCGAAGCGTCCCGACCAGACTGAACAGATCGCCTAAAAAAAGGGCGCGGCCTGGATCAACCGACCGCGCCCTGAACGAAGTATGCGGGTTTCCGCTACCACCCGGGTCCCCTAGGCCGCGGCCGGTGGAAACAGCGAGTAGATCGTGGCCTGCACCTGGGCCTCTGGCGGAGCCGTCTCGGCGGGCGGCGTGGCCTCCGACTGAGCGCGCAACGCACCGAGCCGGGCCATCTGTCGACGGACACGACGCACGCGGCGGCGGGCCGTCTTGTGCAGGATGGAGTTGAGTTGGAGCCGGATGGCCTCAAGACGGCGCGGCCCGATGCCGTCCATCTCTGCCAGGCGGCCATCGTGCGCCGCGCGTTCCAGCTCCGCAAGCGTGCGGACGCCAGAGGCCACCAGGCGCTCGGCGAGCGCGTCGCCGATGCCCGGGACCGTCGCCAGAAGCCGCGCCGGGTCATCGCTCGACATCAGCCGGTCGTACAAGGCGACGCGGCCTCGCTCGATGTAGTCGGCGAGGTGTTGCGCGAGGTTGACGCCGACGCCCGGCAGTTCCATCAGCGACTCGCGCCCGCCCTGACCGAACAGCTCGGCCGCTGGCGTATCGAGATCACGGAGCATGGCGGCGGCCTGGAGATAGGCCTGCACGCGGTACGGGTTGGGCTCGCCGCGTCGGACGAGGAGCTCGGCCATCTGACTGAGCACGTCGGCGAGTTCGACGTTGGTCGGGCCGATCGGGGACGTATGGAGAGCGTGGATCATGGGTCGTGTGGCTGAACCCTCCAAGATCGATCTTCGGTGTGACATCTATACGTCACATCGAGCATGTGTACGGCCTCGTCGTTTTTGTACCGGGAGGGCGTTGCCGACCGCGAAAACCGACCTTCGTGAGACACCTAGAC
>JABDIZ010000258.1 GCA_013003465.1 Rhodothermaceae bacterium | reverse complement strand
CGCGTTCGTGGTGGATGGCTCGTCGCTCTCGAGCGGGTCGTACGTGGTGCGCGTGGAGGGGGAGACGTTCCAGCAGAGCCGTCGCCTCACCCTCATCAAGTAACCCGATTTCCTCCTGCGATTTCGCGGGCCGGAGACACGTGTTCTCTGGCCCGCTGTCGTTAGACGCCGCGTCGCAGGCGGTGAGCGAGGGAGGAGGGCAAGTCGGCCTCCGCGATGCGAATGGCCGTTTTCTCCACGTCGTAATGGGCGCGGACGATCTCATAGGTGACGGCCTCGGTGTCGTAGAGCGCAAACGCGAGGCGGGGGTCGCGGTCGCGCGGTTGGCCGACGCTCCCCACGTCTGCGAGAAAGCGATGGCCTCGGCGCACGCGGAGTACGCCCAGGCTACTCGACGCGACCGCCGGGATGTGCGAGTGTCCGACGAAACAGATTGGGGTCTCGAACGCGTCGAACTGTCTCTGAACGGCGTGGAATGTATCGAGGCGCGCCCAGTCCGCCGGGTTGTCGGGGGAGGCATGGACGAAGGTGCAGCCGTACGCCTCGTGCTGGAGCGGGAGTCCCCGGAGCCAGTCGAGGTGGTCGTCTGAGAGTTGCTCCCGGTGGCGTTTGGCCGCTACCTGGCCATCACGCGGGAGCACCTGCGTGCCGCGCTCGAACGCGACGGCTTCGTCGTGATTGCCCAGGACGGTGGCTTCGCAGTGCGCTCGGACAAGGTCGATGCAAGGCCCAGGATCGGGGCCATAGCCGACCACATCACCGAGGCACACCACGGTGTCGGCACCGTGCTCCTCGGCGAGCCGCAGCGCGGTAGTGAGCGCTTCGAGGTTGGCGTGGATATCGGAGAGGACGGCGAGGCGCAAGGCAGGGGGGCTAGCTAAACCCGCCGCGTGAAAGCAGCGTGTCGGAATATCGGGCGCTGGACCGGTACAGCGATAGGCGATGGGACGGGTTCGCGGCAAATTGGCGGAGGAGCCTGAGGGCTATATTCGGCCCCTGCGGGCAGTACCCGCCGCGGCGTCCGGGGTCGGGTGGCGCGCTTCTCACGTCACCAGCAAGGCAGGATGCCGCACGGGATGCGATCGGTTCTCGTCACAGGAGGGGCCGGGTTCATCGGGTCCAACTTCGTGCGCTGGCTCCTCAGGCACGAGTCGGGGGCGACCGTGGTGACGCTCGACGCGCTCACCTACGCGGGCAGCCTGCACAACCTGGAGGGCCTTCCGGCGCCCGAGCGCCATACGTTCGTGCAGGGCGATATCCGAGAGCAAGATCGTGTGGAGGCGTTGCTTCGGACCCACGGAATCGACACCATCGTGCACTTTGCGGCCGAGTCGCATGTGGACCGGTCTATTCTGGGGCCGCGCCCGTTTGTAGAGAGCAACGTCGTGGGGACGTTCGCGTTGTTGGAAGCGGCGCGGCGCGTCTGGCTGGAAAACGGACAGGCGGAGGGGGGCCGCTTCCACCATATCTCTACGGACGAGGTCTATGGCACCCTCGGGCCGGAGGACCCGGCATTTACCGAGGCGACGCCGTACGCTCCCAGTTCGCCGTATTCGGCATCCAAGGCCGCCAGCGACCACTTCGTCCGGGCCTACGGGCACACCTACGGGCTGCCGGTAACGATTACGAACTGCTCGAACAATTACGGCCCCTACCAATTCCCCGAAAAGCTGATTCCGGTGATGCTGTTCAACGCACGCGCCGGGCGGCCGCTGCCGCTCTACGGCGACGGGCAACAGGTGCGCGATTGGCTCTACGTGGACGACCACTGCGCCGCCATCGGGCGGGTGCTCGCCGACGGGCGAGTGGGGGAGACCTACAACATCGGCGGGGACAACCAGGTGACCAACCTCGTGCT
>JABDIZ010000255.1 GCA_013003465.1 Rhodothermaceae bacterium | reverse complement strand
AGTCCAAGCTGCCCGCGTGACTGCGTTCGCATCCTCGGCTGCGCTCAGCGCTACGCAGGACCTCGCACGCGTCGTGCTGCCCGCCCTCACAGACGCTGCCGACCCTGAACTCGTCGCCGAGGAGACGCTCGTGCTCGTCGCTACGGTCACGGCGCGGGCGGCCGAGGTGGGGCTCCGCGAGGCGCCGGACGTGCTGCAAGCCGTCGGGCCTGCCGTGGCCGAGTTGCCCTTTCTCTACCACGACTACCTCCTCGGGGCGCAGTTCGTGGCCGAGGGTGCCGAAGGCGATGTGGAGCCCGATCAGGCCGTCTACGACCGCCTCGCGCGCAAGGCGGAGTTCTACGCCACGCACCTGCCGCCCGGGCGCTTCCCCGGTCCGCACGCGCTCGCCGACAAGCTGCCGCTCTGGATGGGCCGCGTCTCGCCGCCCAAGCTGCCTACTTCGCCCGATCAGCGCCTCGCCGACCTTGGCCTCGTGGACCTGCTCGCCACGCACGCCCGGCTCGTGCTCGCCTTCGCGCAGCGGGTCGTAGCAGAAGGCTAAGCAGCGGCAAGCAGAGCTGAAAGGTCGGTGTCGGCCACTTCTCGGATGTCCTCGCCGTGTTGAAAAAGGCGGAGCGCATGGGCACCGAGGCGATCCAGGTGGTCGTCTTCGACGCGGAGCGCCGTGCCCTCTGGCATTCCGAGCACGGGCATCTCGGGGTTCAGTTCGATGAACTCGCGGAGGCGGTCGGCACGCGTCTCGCCCTTGTGGCCCGGCGGGTGCGCATCCGTGTAGTGCGGGTTGATCTGGAAAGGAATCAGGTCCAGCGCATCGAACGAGGGCGGCTGGATGATGGGCATGTCGTTCGTCGTGCGGATGGTTGGGCATGCGAGGTTGGCCCCGGCGCTCCAGCCCATGTAGGGGAGTCCATCGCGGACACGCTTGCGGATCAAATCGAGCAGGCCAAGGCGGTAGAGCCGCGAGAGGAGCCGAAACGTGTTGCCGCCGCCCACCGCGATGGCCTGAGCCTCGCGCACGGCCCGCGCGGTATCGGGCATCTGGTGGATGGAGTCCACCGCATAGCCGAGGGGCTCGAACGCCTCGCTTACCTTCGTTGCGTAGTCATCGAACGAGAACGTGACGGCTGCGAAGGGCACGAACAGCACGCGCTGCACCTCTTCGCCGAGGAAGTCGCGCAGCCAGTCGGCCGCATGGACGAGGTAGCCTTGGTCGGTCGTGGAATTGCTGAGGAGGAGTAGGCGCATGGGGGAAGGGCTTGAGGCTTGAAGCTTCGGGCTTGAAGCATTGGGACCAAGCTACGCGGTAGAGACTTCTGGCCTCAAGCTTCCAGCCTCAAACTCACAGCTTCGTGATTCGTACCGCTTCGATGCGGTTGGCGCTGGCCTTGAGGATGGTAAACCGGTAGCCCTCGTGCTCCATGCTCTCGCGCTCGGGTGGGATGGCGCCGAGGTGGTCGAGGAGGAAGCCCGCAACCGTCTCGTAGTCGCCCTCGGTCAGCGTGATGGCGAACTGGTCTGCGAGGTCTTCGAGTTCGGAGCGCCCGCTTACGAGGACGGTCTTTTCATCAAGGCGGCGCATGGGAGCCAGATCCACGTCGTGCTCGTCCTGGATGTCGCCGAAGAGCTCTTCGAGTAGGTCTTCCATCGTCACGATGCCCGCTGTCCCACCGTACTCGTCGATGACGACGGCGAGCGTGGTGCCTTCGCGCAGAAAGGCGAACAGCAGATCGCGGGCGGGTTTCTGATCGGGAATGACGGGCACGGGCCGCACGATGGCCGCCAGCGACTCGGGCTCGTGGAATAGGTCGTGGGCGAGGACGACGCCCACGATCTGATCGATGTTATCGCGGTAGATGGGCAGGCGCGAGAAGCCGGTCTCGATAAAGGTGGCGCGGACGCTGTCGAGGGGGCTGCCTTCCTCCACGGCGCGGATGTCTGTGCGCGGCACCATCGAGTCCTTGACGCGGAGCGAGCGCAACTCGAACACATTTTCGAGGATTTCTGTCTCCTCCTCGTCGAGGTCGAGCGAGCCCGTCTCTCGGCTCTCGCGGATGACGAGCTCGAAGTCGCGGCGGAGGAACTGCTGCACGCTCTCGGCCGGAGCGCCGAAGAGACGAACCAGTTGGTTGGAGGCCCACCCTGCGATCTTGATAAACGGGAGGAAGAGCCAGTAGGTCAGCTTGAGTGGCCCCGCCAGCGCAAACACGAGGCGCTCCGACGGCTCGCGCAGCAGCGACTTAGGGATCACCTCGCCGAAGAGCAGCACGAGCACTGCCGCGATGATCGTCTGGCTGACGAGCACGAGCCCCGTCACGCCCTCGGGGTTGACCAGGCTCGACCAGAACCCCGTCAGCGGACCATCGAGGTAGAGGCCCATCAGCGTCGAGTAGACGACGAGTGCGATGTTGTTGCCGACCAGCGTGGTGGTGAGGAACGTCGGCGGATCATGGAGAAATCCGCGCACGATGCCGCCCAGAAAACCCTCGCGCTGCGCCCGCACCTCGGCGCGCAGCCGGTTGGCCGTCACAAACGCGATCTCCGAGCCCGAGAAGAATGCGCTCAGGCCGAGCATCAGTAGGATCAGCAGGATCGCCATCGGGTTAGCGGGTCATCGGAGAATGGAGGGATCGGGAAACAATGGCCCCATGGTCCGGTCCCCAATTTCCCGACGAAGGCGCGTCAGTGTCCGGTGAACTCGGGTGGACGGCGACTGAGGAACGCGCCGACGCCCTCGGCGAAGTCGTCGGTCGCGCAGCAC
>JABDIZ010000251.1 GCA_013003465.1 Rhodothermaceae bacterium | reverse complement strand
TGGACGAGAGCATGCGCTTCTCGGGCTCAGCCACATTGGGCGGCGTGCCAATCCGGCCGCGTGTATTGGTCAGGCCAGGGATCGCGTTGAAGTCGCCCATCTCGTTGTTGAGCAGGAAGCCTGCGCCTTCCACTACCATGCGCGAGCCATAGCTGTATTCGAGCGTGTAGGTCAGCGA
The DNA here is from genome assembly GCA_013003465.1 of Rhodothermaceae bacterium. GTDB lineage: Bacteria > Bacteroidota > Rhodothermia > Rhodothermales > Rubricoccaceae > JABDIZ01. The sequence goes on along the minus strand of JABDIZ010000251.1, from coordinate 932 downwards.
GACGGCATTGCCTTCTGGGTCGATGACCGAGAAATGGGTCGTCTCCTCGCTCTCATAGGCCAGATACGCCTCGTTGAACGCGGACGAATCGCTCGGAGAGGCGCGGAATAGGTCGATGGTCGCGCGTAGCTCATCGGCGTAGGTCTTCGAGGTCAGGCGCGCAACGGGCATACCCGGATTGAAGTTGGGGTCGCCGAGGTGATGGGCGCGATCCGCATAGGCGCGGCGCATGGCCTCGGTGAGCAGGTGCAGGTAGAGCGCCGAGTTGTGGCCAATGGTCTCCAATTCGAAGCCTTCCAGGATGTTGAGCATCTCGACGAGCGCGACACCGCCCGACGAGGGCGGGCTCATGGCGTAGATGTCATAGCCGCGGTACGTGCCGTGGATCGGGGCCTGCTCGACGGCTTCGTAGCGCGCGAGGTCTTCCTCTGTGATCAGGCCGCCCTGCGCCTCCATATAGTCAGCGATCAGGCGCGCTGTCTCGCCCCGGTAGAAGCCATCGTGGCCCTCAGTGCGGATGCGCGCGAGCGTTTCGGCGAGGTCGGGCTGCTGCCAGATCTCGCCGGGTTCGTAAGGCATGGTGCCATTCTTGAGGAAGGCGTCACGCGTGGCAGCATACCAGGCGTGGTCGGTCTCGGCGAGCCGCTCCAGGAATCCTTGCATGGCCCACGTCATCGGAAACCCGGCTGCGGCCAGCGTGACGGCCGGTTGGACGAGGTCAGCCCAGGGCAGGCTGCCGAGGCGCTGGTGCGCCAGATACAGGCCCGCAACCGTCCCCGGCACGCCCACCGCGAGGGGGCCTTCGTGGTTCGATTCGTCGCGGATCTGGCTGTCCTCGTCCAGAAACATCGTCGCTGTGGCCGCGAGCGGCGCCTTCTCGCGGAAGTTGAAGGCCGTCACCTCGCCGTCACCGCCGTGGTAGACCAGGAAGC
>JABDIZ010000230.1 GCA_013003465.1 Rhodothermaceae bacterium | reverse complement strand
GCCGAGTAGAGGTTGAAGTCGGGCGCCGTCACCAGGCCGTCCCCATTCCCATCGGCGCCCCACAGCGCGAACGGCGCGCTCCCCCCCGCTCCCAGCCCGATCATGGGGGTGGCCCCGAGCGCTTGGCTCATCGCCGTCGTGAAGTCATAGCTGGCCGCCCCGCTCGCGAAGTCGACCGCGCTGGCCGTGATGACGGGGAGGTGGTTGCGGTGGTAGAGCACGACGTAGTAGCTGCCCGGCGCCACGGCGAGCTGGACGGGGCCGCTGCCCGAGGCGTCCACGATCGAGCCGTCCTCCAGGAGCAGGGCCGCCACCGAGGCCACGGCCGTGGCGCTGTCGGTGCCGGTGCGCAGTTGGACGAGCATCCAGTCGGTGGTGGTGGCGGGGGGCGAGGCGTTGCTCTCCGGGCCGGGGTAGTTCCAGGGCGCGGTGTTGTAGGGCTGGCTCGTGGGGAAGGCGGGGTCGGCGACGAGCGTGGTGCGCATCGCCGAGCCGGTCCAGCCGCCCTGGAGGAGGGCCGTGAGCGTGGCCTCGAGGGCAGCCGCGCTGAGGCCGCATCAGAACCCGGCGCAAAGCGCGTAGCTGCCGCTGCTGCTCTGGCCTACGGCAGCCTGCCCGACGGTGCCGCGGAGCGAGTAACTGCCGCCCGCGGCGTCGGTGGCGCCCGAGGCGATGACCGAGCGCGTGAGCGTGTACTGCGCGTTGGCCGCCGGAAAGAGGACGAGTGCGCCGAGGAATAACGCGGGGAAAAAGCGGGTCATAGGCAGAAAGGTCTGGGTCCGTAAGGCGAGGTCGGGTGCGGCGGCCTCACAAACAAATACGTAGTGCCGCAGGGAATCCAGTCACGGGAGCGAAGTCGAGTGCGCCGGGCCGAGATGGTGCAGTGGGCTGTTGCCATTCATGCCAGAATCTTGTCGATTTCTGTCAATGGAGAGGGACGTCATCGTTCTATCGTCAAAGCGGGGGCTCGTCCCTCATGAGTCCCTGAGTCGGGCCGAAGGAGTACATGACCCCGAGGGGCAGCCGGGATCATGGATGGTGAGGCATGGATCGGTTGGCTCGTCGCCTCCACCCGCGTGGCGTCCGTAGATTGGGGGTGCTCGTTTGCTCTCGCCGCTGCATGGCCTCTTCGTCTGCCCCGTCCCCCCAGGCTCCGTCCGCGTCCAGCGAGCAGGACCGCGCGTTCGTGGAGCAGGCCCTCGGCGGCGATCAGCGGGCCTATCAGCAGCTCGTCGAGAAGTACCGCGACCCGCTCACGCGGCACGTCGGCAAGATGCTACGCGACAAGCGGCAGGTGGAGGACCTCGTGCAGGAAGCCTTCATCAAGGCGTTCGGCTCGCTCCAGTCCTACTCGGCCGACTACGCTTTCTCGACGTGGCTCTACAAGATTGCCACCAACCACACCATCGACTACCTCCGCAAGAAAAAGCTGCCGACCTTCTCCATCGACAAGCCACTCCAGACCAAGGACGGCGAACTCCAGATGGAGCTGCCGGATACGACGTGGCGGCCGGACAAGCACGTGGTGGCAGACCAGCGCAACGCGCTCATCGGGGAGGCCATCGAGCAACTCCCGGAGAAGTACCACCGCGTGATCGTGATGCGGCACCAGGAGGAGATGAGCTACGAGGAGATCGCCATCGAACTAGACCTGCCGCTCGGCACCGTCAAGGCGCATATCTTCCGCGCACGGGCGCTCCTCTACAAGTACCTCAAGGACCGCCGGGAAGACCTTTGAACAGGGTGCCGGAGGAAGGTCTTACCGGCTGATGGTTCAGGTTGACGCGCGTACTCCACGGAACGTTCAACCGGTAACCCGAAGACCTCTGCAACTTGAAGCCACCGCCGTCGTAGCCCGCCGCTATGCGTTCCCGCGAGTTCCCTGCCCGCCCGCACCATCGCCGTGCCCTCTTTCTGGTCGCGGGCGCGTTCGTGTTGCTCGTGCTCGGCGGCATGACTTACGCCTGCTACTCCCTCTCTTTTCTCTGGACCGATGAGACCGATGAGGACGTGGCGCACGCCATTGGCGAAGGGGGGCAAACCGTCCGCTCGTTCTTTGAAATGGACGACGAGGGCGAAGAGGCGCTTGAAGCCGATCTCGAACTGGCGCTCGGCCGCGTGACGGCCGCCCGTGCCGAAGCGGGCGCGCTGTTCCAGGCCGAGGTGGACATCATCGAAGGCCTCCGGCCCCGGTTCGAGCAGAGCACCCGGGGCGGCCAGGCGCACATCGAGTTGGGCCTCGAAGGCGGCGACATGCCGCTGGGCCGCGTTCGCTCCTCGCGCTCCAACGCGTGGCGTCTCTATTTCTCCGACCAGACGCCGCTCAACCTGACGCTCTCGCTCGGCGCCGCCGAGGCCGACCTCGACTTCTCCGGCATCCCCCTGGAGCGCCTCGATCTCGACTGCGGGATGGCGAAGGCGGCGATCCGTTTCACCGAGGCCAACCCGGTTGTAATGGAGCGCCTGGACATCGAAGCCGGGCTCACGGAGTTCGCGGTGCGCGGCCTTGGCTTTGCTCGTTTCGAGCGCTTTGAGTTCGACGGCGGCGCGGGCGACTTCACGCTCGACTTCACCGGCGATGCATTCCAGCCCGGCGCTTCGGCCGAGGTGGACGTCGGCATGGCCTCGTTGACGGTGCTGTTGCCTACCGGCCAGCCCATCGTGCTGGATGCACCTAGTTCGTTCATGACCAAGGTCGAGGTGCCCTCGGCCTTCGTTCGCCTCGGCGATGACCGCTGGGGTACCACCGGGGCCGATACCGACCGCAGCGCCTTCCGCCTGGACATCGACGCCGGGCCGGGCAACGTGCAGGTGCGTCTCGTGGAATAGGTTGAAAGTTGAAGGTTCCGGGTTCCCGGTTGCAGGTGTACACCGCTAACCTTCAACCTGCTACCCTTTCAACCTGCCAACCGCCCTGTGATCGACCGTTACACGCGCCCCGCGATGGGCGCGATCTGGACCGAAGAAGCGCAATTCCAGGCCTGGCTCGACGTGGAACTAGCCGCCTGCCGCGCCTGGAGTGAGGCCACCGGCCTCATCCCGGCCGAGGACGTGGATACGCTCTACGAAAAGGCCTCCTTCGATGTCGACCGCATCCACGAAATCGAGGCCGCGACACGGCATGACGTGGTGGCCTTCACGCGCGCCGTCTCCGAGACGCTCGGCGAAGAGCGTAAGTGGATCCACTACGGGCTCACCTCCTCCGATGTTGTCGACACGGCGCTGTCGTACCGCATCCTCCAGGCCAATCGGTTGCTGCGCGAAGGGCTGAGCAACTTGGCCGAGGTGCTGGCCAACAAAGCCCGCGAACACAAGCATACGCTGCAGGTAGGACGCACGCATGGCGTCCACGCCGAGCCGACGACTTTCGGGCTCAAGATGGCGCTCTTCTACGCCGAGGTGCAGCGCGACATCGAGCGATTCGAGGCGGCGGCCGAGGGTATCCGCGTGGGCAAACTCTCCGGCGCCGTCGGCACCTTTGCCAACATCCCCCCCGAGGTGGAGCGGCTGACGTGCGAGTATCTCGGCCTTGCGGCTGCGCCCATCTCCACGCAGGTGCTCCAGCGCGACCGCCACGCACACTACCTTGCCACGCTCGCCCTCATCGGCGCGACCATCGAGAAGATCGCCGTCGAGATCAGGCACCTCCAGCGCTCCGAAGTGCTGGAGGCCGAGGAGTCGTTCGGCAAAGGGCAGAAGGGCTCCTCTGCGATGCCGCACAAGCGCAACCCGGTAGGCAGCGAGAATCTGACCGGCGCGGCTCGGCTCCTGCGCGGCTACATGATTTCGGCCTACGAGAACGTGGCGCTCTGGCACGAGCGCGACATCAGCCACTCGTCCGTCGAGCGTGTCATCATCCCCGACGCCACCATCATTCTCGACTATGCCCTCCACCGGATGGCGCGCATCGTCGAGAACCTGACCGTGTACCCGGAGCGGATGCAGGAAAACCTGGAACGGACCTACGGGCTCGTCTTCAGCCAGCGCCTGTTGCTGATGCTGATCGAGGCCGGCCTCAGCCGCGAGGACGCCTACGACACGGTGCAGCCGCGCGCGATGCAGGCCTGGCAGGAGCGCCGCTCGTTCCGCGACATCGTGGAGACCGATCCGGCCATCACGGAGCACCTGTCCGACGAACAGATCGCCGAGGCGTTCGACCCGGCCTACCACCTCCGCCGCGTGAACGAGATCTTCGAGCGGGTAGGACTGGTGGGCTAATGCCCCGGACCGTCATTCTGAGCGGAGGCCGTTTGGCCGGAGTTGAAGGGATCTCTTTAGGGGACACAGGCAGGCAAGCGAGAATGCGTTGCTCGGCAGCACCCACAGAACCGACACGGTTGACGGGCGGCAGGTGCAGCAGTTGGGCGTGGTGCGCTGAATCGAGCCGTAGGCCGGAGCGCGGGCCTTCGCCCGGACTCCATTGAACGTGCGGGCGGCGAGGCGTAGCTTTCCACGCTCCTCTTCTGGCGTCTGCGCGCGACCCCCGCGCCTCACCCCGCGATGCTCACCGACTTCCTTCCGCTCTTCATCATGGTCGTGCTGGCCGCTGGGCTGGCACTGACGCTCCTCAAGCTCGCCGAGTGGCTCGGACCCTACCGTCCGCGCGCGGTCAAGTCGAGCCCGTACGAGAGTGGCATGGACCCGGTCGGGACCGCGCGCGAGCGGTACTCGGTCAAGTTCTACCTCGTGGCCATGATCTTCATCGTCTTCGATGTCGAGATCGTGTTCATGTACCCGTGGGCCGTCTCGTTCAAGACGTTCCTCGAAGGCGGCGGCGGGCTGGCCTCGCTCGCCATCATCGGCGTGTTCATCCTGATCCTGTTCGTCGGGCTGATCTACGACATCAAGAAGGGCGGGCTCGACTGGGACTGAGCCCCTCGAATTTTCAGTGTCCATTGAAAACCGCGCGCGGCCCCTTGCGTAGCACCCCCCCACTCGAACGCACGATCCATGTTTAGCAGCGAAGGAGGCTTCCTCACCACATCCGTTGACGCCGTCGTCAACTGGGCCCGCTCGAACTCGCTCATGCCCATGCCGCTCGGCCTCGCCTGCTGCGGCATCGAGCTGATGGGCTTCGCCGGGCCGAAGTACGACGTCGCCCGGTTCGGCTCCGAGGCGATGCGCTTTAGCCCGCGCCAGGCCGACCTCATGATCGTGGCCGGATGGTGCTCGTTCAAGATGGCGCACGCTGTCCGCCGCATCTGGGACCAGATGTCGGACCCCAAGTGGTGCATCTCGATGGGCGCCTGCGCCTCGACCGGCGGCATGCACCGCTGCTACGGCGTCGTGCAGGGAGTGGACAACTTCCTGCCCGTGGACATCTACGTGCCGGGCTGCCCGCCGCGCCCCGAAGCGCTCCTCCACGCGCTCATGGACATCCAGGAGAAGATCCGCAACCAGCACTCGGTGGCGATGGACGAGCGCGAGAAGGGCGAGCCTGCGTACCTGACCGAGGGCAGCATCGTCGCGCCGACCGGCGAAGAGATCCGTCACGTTTCTGAGGCCCACTAAGCGCATGGCTACCGACCTCCCCAAGAACGCTGCCGACGCGACGCGCACCATCGATCCAGGCCAGGAGAAGCAGACGCTCAAGTTTCTCTTCACGCCGCGCGATGCCCTCGCCGGTGAACTAGAGAAGCCCAACCCTCACGCCAAAGCGTCCACGCAGCAGTCCGATGTCATCGAAGCCTTGCAAGAGCGCTTCGGCGAGCAGATGCTGGGCCTCGTGGAGTATGCTGGCGAGCAGACCGTCTACCTGGATCGTGCCGTGATCGCCGACGCGTGTCGCTTCCTCAAGGCCGAGCAGGGCTACGGCTACCTCTCGGACATGGGCTCGGTGGATCGCTTTACCGAGGCGGACCGCTTCGAGGTCTTCTACTCGCTCGTCAACATCGAGCGCAAGAAGCGCCTGCGTCTCAAGGTGCGCGTGGACGAAGAAGACCCCGTCGTGCCGACCATCACAGGTATTCACCGCGCAGCCACCTGGCACGAACGCGAGGTGTGGGACATGATGGGCGTCCGCTTCGAGGGCCACCCGGACCTGCGGCGCATGTTTCTCCCCGAGGACTTCGAGTACCACCCCGCGCGCAAGGAATTCCCGACGCTCGGCATCCCCGGCTCGCTGCCGCTGCCGCCCAACGAGACCGACGGCAGCCTCCAACTCGACCCCTTCCCGCGCGCCCACGGCGACCTTCCCGAAGACTGACGATGGAACCGACGACCGCTGCGCCGCCCATTGACCCGCAACACAGCTCGCCCACCCCGGACGAGCACGTCTTTACGTTCTGGCCGCGCCACAACGCCGCGCTCTACCAGGCGCTCCAAGACAAACACACGCTCGTCGAGATCGACGACGACCCGCTGGAGTCGCGGATGGTGCTCAACCTGGGGCCGCAGCACCCGGCCACGCACGGCGTGCTCCGCGCCGTCCTCCGCCTCGACGGGGAGAACATCGAGAGCTGCCTGCTCGACATCGGCTACCTCCACCGCGGCATCGAGAAGTTCGCTGAGGTGAAGACGTACCAGGAGTTCATGCCATACACGGACCGGACCGATTACCTCGGGCCGTACTCCAACAACGTCGCGTGGTGCCTCGCCGTCGAGAAGCTGGCAGGCATTGAGGTGCCGGAGCGCGCGCAGTGGATCCGCACGATGCTCTGCGAGCTGGCGCGCATTCAGAGCCACCTGCTCTGGCTCGGCACGCTCGTCATGGACGCCGGGGCGCTCTCGGTCTTCCTCTGGACGTTCAAGTACCGCGAGGAGATCTACTCCGTCATGGACGAGGTGGCGGGCGCGCGCTTCACCGTCAGCCATTGCCGCATCGGCGGCCTCGCCTCCGATCTCTCCGAGACGGGCACGGCGCTGATCCAGAAGTTCGTGGACGACTTCGACGCGCAGCTCAAGGACTGGAAGAAGCTCCTCAACCGCAACCGCATCTGGATCGACCGCAGCCAGGGCATCGGCACGCTCACCGCGGACGAGGCGCTCGAACTCGGTTTCACCGGCCCCACGCTCCGCGCCTGCGGCATTCCCCACGACATCCGCGTCTTCGAGCCCTACCTCAAGTACGACGAGGTCGAGTTCGACGTGCCGATGCGCACCGAGGGCGACGCGCTCGCCCGCTACTTTGTGCGCGTCGAGGAAATGGAGCAGTCCAGCCGCATCATCCGGCAGTGCCTCGCCAAGCTCGAAACGCTCCACGGCCCCATCCGCACCGACAATGCGAAGGCGGCCTACCCCTCCAAGGACGAGGTCTATTACTCGATGGAGGGCATGATCCACGACTTCCTGATGACGGACACGGGCGTCGCGCCGCCGAAGGGCGCCGAGGCTTATCACGCCATCGAGGCGCCCAAGGGCGAACTCGGTTTCCACCTCATCTCCGACGGCACCGGCAGCCCGTGGCGCATGACCATCAACAGCCCGTCGTTCGCCAACCTGCAGGGTCTTGAGTACCTCATGGAAGGGGCGATGGTCGCCGATACCGTCGTCCTCATCGGCTCCGTAGACCCCGTGATGGGCGACGCAGATAAATAGGCTTAAAGCGGTGAACTATGGACGATGAGCTTCTCGCTTCCAGCCCATAGCCCACAGCTTGCAGCCCACAGCTTTTCCATCCATGACTCCTAATTCTTTCATCTCGCCGCAGCCTGCCTACGTGCCGGGTGAGCCCGTTGAGCGGCACGTCGCCGACGAGGAACTCGTCTGGACCGAGGACGAGCAGCAGCAGATCGCGGCCTTCCGCGCGCAGTACCCTACCCACGACGGGGCCGTGATGAAGGGCCTCTGGCTGGCGCAGGACAAATTCGGCTGGCTCCCGCCTGAGGTTATCCAGTTCGTCGCCGAGACACTGGAGATTCCGTACGCGAAGGTCTACGGCGTCGCGACGTTCTACACGCAGTACTTCAAGGAGCAGAAGGGCCAGTTCGTGCTCGACGTGTGCACGTGCTTCTCGTGCCAGGTCTGTGGCGGCTACGACATCCTCCACTACCTCGAAGACCAGCTCGGCATCACGAAGGGTGAGACGACCGACGGCGGGCTGTTCACGATCCAGGAAGCCGAGTGCCTCGGCGCCTGCGGCTCGGCCCCGATGCTCCAGGTCACCAACGGCCCCTACGTCCACAACCTCACGACCGAGAAGGTGGACGCGCTCCTCGCCGATCTCCGCGCCGGGAACATGCCGGGCTTCCAGTCGGTGACGCTGCCGCAGGACGAGGACGAGCTCGGCGGCAACCGCCGCTCCGACACCGACGCCGTCACGACTTACCAGACGCCCCCCGTCTCCGAGACGCTCCACTAAGATGGCTGACACTCCGACCCTTCTTACCGGCGAGACCAAAGCGGGCGACTGGCGCAACTACGAGCGCGTCATCCTGCCGCCGATCAAGGACCTCCACAAGATTGAGGTCTACGAGGACCACGGGGGCTACGACGCCCTCCGTGCGGTCGTCAAGGACGGCAAGTTCGATCCCAAGGGGTTGACGGATGAGGTCAAGGCCAGCGGGCTGCGCGGGCGCGGCGGCGCGGGCTTCTCGACCGGCCTCAAGTGGTCGTTCATGCCACCCGTCGATCCCGAGAAGCCGCGCTACCTCTGCTGCAACGGCGACGAGTCGGAGCCCGGCACGTTCAAAGACCGCCAGATCTTCGAGTACAATCCGCACCTGATGATCGAGGGGATCGTGCTCGCGTGCTACGCGATGACGATCAAGACGTGCTACCTCTACATCCGCGGCGAGTACATCGACTATGTCCACCACGTGCAGAAGGCCGTAGACGAGGCGTACGCCAAGGGCTACGTCGGGAAGAACGTCCTCGGCACTGACTTCTCGACGGACATCGTGGTGCACTGGGGCGCGGGCGCGTACATCTGCGGCGAGGAGACGAGCCTGATGAACTCGCTCGAAGGCAAGCGCGCCTACCCGCGCATCAAGCCGCCCTTCCCGGCGCAGGCGGGCTGCTGGGGCATGCCGACGACCATCAACAACGTCGAAACGCTCGCGGACGTCCCGCTCATCGTCAACCGCGGCGCAGAGTGGTTCGCGAGCATTGGACCGGAGAAGCACACCGGACCCGTCCTCTACGGCATCTCGGGCCACGTCAACCGGCCCGGCGTCTACGAGTACCCGACCGGGATGCTCATCACCGACTTGCTGGAGATTGCCGGTGGTGCGCGCGGGGGCAAGCGGATCAAGGCCGTCGTGCCCGGTGGCTCCTCCACGCCGCCGCTTACGTGGGACATGGCCGAGCCTGCCACGATGGACGCTGAGACGCTCCGCGAAGCGGGCTCCTCGATGGGCACGGCCGGGCTCTGCTTCCTCGATGAAGACACCGACATGGTGAGCTTCACCCGCCGCATCGCGCACTTCTACCACCACGAGTCGTGCGGCCAGTGCACGCCTTGCCGCGACGGAACGGGCTGGCTCGAAAAGCTCCTCACGCGCATTGACGAGGGCGAAGGCTACACGCGCGACCTCGGCCTGCTGCTCGAACTCTGCGACCAGATGGAGGGCCGCACCGTTTGCGCCCTCGCCGATGCTGCCGCGTGGCCCGTCCGCTGGGGCATCCGCCGCTTCCGCGACGAGTTCGAGGCCAAGTGCAAAGCCGCCGCGTTCGCCGGCGCCAGCCTGGGCGATGGCTCCGCGCTCGAAACGGGCGAACTCACGCCCACCGGCACGCCGACCACCTGATCCAATACAGCCATGAAACGCCTTTTTCTGATCCCGATCCTCCTCCTCGCGGCCTGCGAGGTAGACACCCATGATCACACTGGGGGTGATGTCCAGGGTGCCGATGCGTCTTTGACGGAAGGCGATCAGATGGTCGCCGAGATGGGGACCGTCGTGGGCGAGGACCCTGGCGACGGCGCGGTGCTGTTCGTTGAGCAAATTCTAGAGGCCCCGGAGACCTACGACGGCACGCCCGTGCGCGTGGCCGGGACCGTCAGTGAGGTCTGCCAGATGGCGGGCTGCTGGCTCACCTTCCAGAACGACGAGGGCACGCCGTTCCGCGTCTCCGTGCCGCGCAATGATGACGGATACGTGTTCACCTTTCCAACGGATGTAAGCGGCCAGAATGCCGTCGTGGCGGGTACCCTCACCATTGAGGAGACGAGCGTTGAAACGCTGCGCCACCTCGCGGAAGACGGCGGCGCGAGCGCCGACGAGATCGCCGCCATCACCGCGCCCGAGCGTACGTTCGTCCTGTCTGCGACCGGCGCCCGCCTCGAAGGCGCCGTGTCTGGCGCCTGATTTTTCCCTCACCCAACCCGACCCCGCGCAATGCCGCAGGTCTTTATCGACGGCCAGCCTTACGAGTTTGAGGAGGGGGGCAAGCTGCTCCAATTCTGCCTCGACCAGGGCATTGAGATTCCGCACTTCTGCTACCACCCGGCGCTCTCGGTGCCAGCCAACTGCCGCCAGTGCCAGGTGAAGGCGGGCTTGCCTGCGCGCGACCGCGCGACGGGCGAGTTGGTGACGGATGAGAACGGCCTGCCCGTCATCAATTACTTCCCGAAGCCGCAGACGAGCTGCTCGCTCGATCTCGTGGATGGGATGGTGGTCCATACGCAGTACGACTCCGAGGAGGTCGCCGCCATCCAGGCCGACAACTTGGAGATGATGCTCATCAACCACCCCCTCGATTGCCCGATTTGCGACCAGGCGGGGCAGTGCCCGCTCCAGAACCAGGCCTACAAGTACGGTCCTGAGGGCTCGCGCTTCGAGTTCGAGAAGGTGCACAAGCCCAAGCGCGTCCAACTCGGGCCGAACGTCGTGCTTGACGCCGAGCGGTGCATCAACTGTACGCGCTGTACACGCTTTACGGCCGAGGTCACGGAGAGTCACCAACTCTCCATCGTCAATCGGGGTGACAAGAACTATCCGATGACGGCGCCGGGCCAGATTCTCGATGACCCGTACTCGATGAATGTGTGCGACCTTTGCCCCGTCGGCGCGCTCACCGAGGACTACTTCCGCTTCAAGGCGCGCGTCTGGGAGATGTCCAAGACGCCCTCCGTCTCTGACTTCGGTGCCAAGGGCATCAATGTGGACTACTGGGTCCGCGACAACCAGATCCTCCGCATCACGCCGCGCGCCAACCTCGACGTCAACGAGTACTGGATGCCGGACGCTGCGCGGCTCGTCTACGAGCGCTACAACGAGAACCGCCTCCAGGGCGCCCGGGTGAACGGCGCCGCCGTGGCCTGGGAGACGGCCTACGACGAAGCGGCTCGGGTTCTGAAGGACGCGGACGGCTCGGTGCTCTTCCTCGGCTCCGCCTGGGCGACGGTCGAAGACAACTACCTCCTCACCAAGCTCGCCGACACCGTCGGTGGTGAGGTACTCGGCTACATCCCCTATCACGAGGAAGGCCGCGGCGATGGCTGGCTGATCTCTGATGACCGCGCCCCCAATGCACAAGGCTGCGAGCGCCTCGGGATCCGCGCCCTAGACGCCTCATTGCTTCAGAGCAAGCTCGCCGGAGCCTCCGTGCTCTACGTCCTAGACGACGATCCAGTAGCGGCCGGTGTCCTCTCCGGTGCGGACCTGGAGGGCGTTACCGTCATCCTGCACGCCAGCCATGCGACCAACGAGACGTTGCCGCACGCCGCTGTGGCGTTCCCGGCGGCGATGTGCGTCGAGACCATCGGCACGTACGTCAACGAGGCGGGCCGCGCACAGCGCCTCCGCCCGGCCAAGATGATCCGCTCGATGAACCGCTCGCTCATGATGGCGATGGGCACCGGCCAGAGCCGCATCGACCGCGGCGGCACGCCCTTCGACCGCTGGCACGACGTGACCAACAAGGTCGATTGCCTGCCCGGCTGGACGGTGATTCCCGAACTCGCCGACCGGCTCGGTCGCCCGATGCACTACAAGGGTCCTGAGCGCGTCATGGACGAACTGGCGGAAACCAACCCCGCCTTCACCGGCGCTACTTATCCCGCGATGGACCTCCTCGGCGTCGCCCTCGAAGACATCGGCGAACCGGCCTAGCTAACGCGCACCGACTATGGCAATCATCCAGGCCATCTGGGAAGTCATCGACCAGCCGCTGGTCATCTTCGGCGTCATCAACGGGCTGCTCGTGACGGCCTCGCTGCTCGTCTACGCCGAGCGCAAGGTCTCGGCATGGATCCAGGAGCGCAACGGCCCCGACCGCGTCGGTCCGCGTGGGCTCCTCCAGCCGTTCGCCGACGTGTTCAAGCTCCTCTTCAAGGAGGACATCGTCCCGACGCAGGCCAACGGCTTCATCCACTCGCTCGCGCCGACGCTGATGGTGGTGATCGCCATGAGCACGGCGGCGGTGATCCCATGGGCACGCACCCCGGCGGGCGATCCGCTCGTCATCGCCGACATCGGCGTGGGGCTGTTGCTGATCCTGGCGATGACCTCGATCTCGGTCTACGGCGTGACGCTGGCGGGCTGGTCGTCCAACTCGAAGTATTCGCTTCTCGGCGGGCTGCGGTCGTCGGCGCAGATGATCTCGTACGAGCTGGCGATGGGCGCGGCGGCCATCTCGGTCGTGCTGATGGCGCAGAGCCTCGATCTGTTCGTGATCGTCGAGAACCAGAACCACGAACTGCTCGGCCCCTTCGCGTGGAACTGGTTCCGCAACCCCGTCGGCTTCATCGTCTTCGCCGTGTGCGCCCTGGCCGAGACCAACCGCGCGCCGTTCGACCTGCCCGAGGCCGAGCAGGAACTCGTGGGCGGCTACCACACCGAGTACTCGGGGATGAAGTTCGGGATGTTCTTCCTCGCGGAGTACGTCAACCTGTGGGTGGCCGGGCTCGTCGTCTCGACGCTCTTCTTCGGCGGCTACCTGCTGCCGTGGGACCCGTTCTTCGCCTCGATCCTACCGCCGGTGCTGTTGACGATCCTGCAGGTGCTCTTCTTCCTGGCGAAGGTGGCCTTCTGCGCGTTCTGCTTCATCTGGATTCGGTGGACGCTGCCGCGCTTCAAGTACAACCAACTCATGAATCTGGGCTGGAAGTACCTGCTGCCGATCTCGATTGCGAACATCCTCGTGATCGCCCTCGGCGTGGCGCTCTTCCACGCCCTCGGCTGGGCCTGAACCCTCGTCCGTTGTCATTGCGAGGAGGCCGCAAGGCCGACGCGGCAATCCCGAAGGGCTCGGCGTAGCCAATCTCGTCGTTTTGCTTCAGCTTCATCAGAGTGACGCGTCGCTCAGGATGACAGGGGGTCGAGTGACTCGCGGAATGTCCGCGTTCAATCAAAACGGTCGGGCGCGTTGAACCGCGCGGAGGCCCGCCCGTAGCTTCGAGTCCTGCTCTCCGTCGTTCCCTTCCCCGCCTGTCATGGCTGACGTCGCCACCCCTGCCGCCGAGGCGCGCTCCGCTGAGGAGACCGCCCGCCTCGAAACCCTCGCCGCCAGCACCATCCGCGGCCTCACCATCGACGCCGTCGAAGCCGCCGACAGCGGGCACCCCGGCCTCCCGATGGGCATGGCCGACGCGGCTATCGTGCTCTGGACCCAGTTCCTCAAGCACAACCCGCAGGACCCGCACTGGCCCGACCGCGACCGCTTCGTGCTCTCGGCTGGGCACGGCTCGATGCTACTCTACAGCCTCCTCCACCTGAGCGGCTACGACCTGCCGATGGAGGAGCTCAAGAACTTCCGGCAGCTCCACTCCAAGACACCGGGTCACCCCGAAGTGCACCACACACCGGGTGTCGAGACGACGACGGGGCCGCTGGGGCAGGGCATTGCTAATGCCGTCGGGATGGCGCTGGCCGAGAAGCACCTCGCCGCGCAGTTCAACACCGACGACCACACCATTGTCGATCACTACACGTACGTGATCGCGTCCGACGGCGACCTGATGGAGGGCGTCTCGAACGAGGCGTCGTCGCTGGCCGGGCACCTCGGCCTCGGCAAGCTGGTCGTCCTCTACGACGACAACCACGTCACTATCGACGGCGACACGTCGCTCGCCTTTTCCGAGGATGTCGGGAAGCGCTACGAGGCGCTCGGCTGGCACGTGCAAGGGCCGCTCGATGGGCACGACCGCGGGGCTGTTGCCGACGCCATCCGCACGGCCCGCGCGACGGTCGACCGGCCCAGCCTGATCGTCTGCAAGACGACCATCGGCTACGGCTCGCCCAACCACGCGGGCACCTCAGCCATTCATTCCGACGCCCTCGGCGAGGAGGAAGTCGAGGCCACCAAAAAGAACCTCGGCATCCCGACCGAACCGCTGTTCCTCGTGCCCGCCGAGGCGACCGCGCTCTTGAAGGAGCAGGCCTTCCGTGGCATGGAGGCGCAGTGCGAATGGCAAGGGGCCTTCAACGCCTACCAGGAAGACGAACCCGAGCAAGCCGCCGACTTCGAGCGCCGTTTTTCGGGTGAACTCCCCGACGGCTGGGCCGACGACCTGCCCACGTTCGAGCCCGACGCAAAGGGCATGGCGACGCGCGCCGCGAGCGGCAAGGTGCTCGGTGCGCTCGTCCCCGCGCTGCCCGAACTCATCGGCGGCTCGGCCGACCTGACGCCGTCGAACAAGACCAAGACGGACGACATGCGGGATTTTTCGCGCGAGCACCCTGAAGGGCGTTACCTCCGCTTCGGCGTCCGCGAGCACGGCATGGGCGCGGTCCTCAACGGCCTCACCCTCCACGGCGGCCTGCGTGGCTACGGCGGCACCTTCCTGATTTTCTCGGACTACATGCGCCCGACGATCCGCCTTGCGGCGCTCATGGAGACGCCCGTGCTGTTCGTGTTCACGCACGATTCGGTGGGCCTCGGGGAGGACGGGCCGACGCACCAGCCCATCGAGCAGTTGATGAGCCTGCGGGCGATCCCCAACCTGCCCGTCTTCCGCCCCTGCGACGCCAACGAAACCGTCGAGGCCTGGAAGCTGGCGATAGAACGCACCGAGGGGCCGAGCCTCTTCGCCTTCACCCGCCAGAACGTCCCGACGCTTGACCGCGAGACCTACGCCTCCGCCGAGGGTGTCCGGCGCGGGGCCTACGTGCTCTCCGACTGCGAGGGCACCCCCGACCTGCTCCTCCTCGCGACGGGCTCTGAGGTTCACCTCGCCCTGGAAGCCCAAGACAAGCTCGCCGAGGACGGCATCGCCACGCGCGTGGTCTCGATGCCGTGCTGGGAACTGTTCGACGAACAGGACCAAGACTACCGCGATGCCGTGCTGCCGCCCGACGTGACGGCTCGTGTCGGCGTCGAGGCCGGGGCGACGCTTGGCTGGTACAAGTACGTCGGCTTGAACGGCCAGGTCGTCGGGCTCGACCACTTTGGGCAGAGCGCACCGTGGGAAGAGGTCTACGACGACTTTGGGCTAACCGCTAAGGCCGTAGCGGAGGCTGCGCGCGCCGCAGTTGGGCGCTAAGCGAGTGGAGCGCGTGCTCGTCGTGGGGGCTAGCGGGGTGCTGGGGCGCGAAGTCGTCTCGGCACTGAAGCAACGCGGCGGCTGGGTACGTGGCACGAGCCGGGACGGCCTGCGCGTGCCCGCCGAAGCCGACGAGGCCTTCGCAGCCGATGTGCTCGATCCGCAGCCGCTTCGCGCTGCCTGCGAGGGCATCGAGACCGTCATCCACGCCGCAGGCGCGTCGCCCGTCTCGCTCGCGTTCCGCTTCGACCGGCGCGGATTTCAGGGGGTGGATACGGCGGGGACAGGCAACCTCGTAGCCGCTGCCCAAGAGGCAGGCGTGCAGCGTTTCGTCTACGTCTCGGTAGCGGGCGCGTCCGAACTCGCCGCGACACCTTACGTCG
>JABDIZ010000225.1 GCA_013003465.1 Rhodothermaceae bacterium | reverse complement strand
CCCTCGCACGGTGGATCGGTGTGGCAGGCTTTATCGGGGCGACCTTCATCGGCTGGGCACTGCTCGCCTCTGAGCCGACCCGCTACCTGGCGCTCATTCTGGTATGGGCCTGCCCGGTCCTCGCCGTGCAGTGGGCCTACGGCGGTCATCATCTGTGGCGGCTGCGCCGCGTGCTCGCCCTGGCCGTAGCCGTCCCGACGCTCTACCTCTGGGTCGCTGACCGCATCGCGCTCGCGCTCGGAATCTGGCATATCTCCGACCGGTTCACGACGGGGCTCGCGCCCGGTGGTCTCCCCATCGAGGAAGCACTGTTCTTCGTAGTGACGAACGTGCTCGTGGTGCAGGGGTTGGTGCTGATGCTCCACACGTGGGGCATGGACGTGGTACAACAGCGCCCTGCGCGGACCCCCGGCTCCCGGTTTCTCCGAGCCAGACAGTCGGCGAGGTGACAAGCGCGCCGACCGATCCCGCGCACGGTTCGAACGGCTGGAAGAGGATGACCGGGTGGGCTGTGGTCGGTGCCGGCTGGCTCGCCGTTCTACTCCTGACGGCGACAGCGGCGGCCGGCGCGGAGCCGCGCGGTGTGGGGCTCTACCTGCCGTTCGCGTTGAGCATCGTGCTGTTCGGGCTGCCGCACGGGGCGGTGGATCACCTCGTTCTCCTCCGACTCGACAACGCCCCGCTCCGACTCTGGCCCCTCGCTCGTGTGCTGGCGACCTACCTCGCGATCGGGCTCACCTACCTCGCGTGCTGGTTCATCGCGCCCGTTGCCTCGTTTGTCTTCTTTATCGCGCTGACGTGGTTCCACTGGGGCCAGGGGGACGTGCACAGCCTGCTCGCACTCACCGGCGGCCGACACCTCCGATCGGGGTGGCAGCGGGGGCTCGCGCTCGTCGTACGGGGCGGTATGCCCATGCTGATTCCCCTCTTGGCGTTTCCAGACGTCTATCTGGACGTCGCTGGGTCAGTCGTCGGGGCGATCACCGACGAGCCGTTGACGTTCCAGTTTTCGCCTCTGGTGCGCGGAGCGACAACCTTCGCGTTCGCGGGACTCTGCGCCGTCCACGTGATTGCGGGGTGGTCGGCCTCGCGACGGCTCGGCGTGCAGCGGGACTGGGCCGTGGACGCCACCGAGACCGCGCTGCTCGCCGTGTTCTTTGCAACGGTGCACCCGCTCCTCGCCGTCGGCGTGTACTTCTGCCTCTGGCATTCCGTCCGGCACATCGCCCGCATCGTCGCGAGTCCCCCGGCGGTCCCTTCCCTCCCGTCGGTGCGATCCTGGCCGTCGTTCTTCGTGCAGGCGCTGCCCATGACCGCGATTGCGCTGGCGTTCCTGGTCGGTCTCTACACCCTCGTCCCGACCACCCCTTCGTCATTGCCGGACCTCGTGGGCCTCTACCTCCTCCTTATCTCCACGCTGACGCTGCCGCATGTGTGGGTCGTCGCGCGGATGGACCGCGCCGAGGGCGTGTGGCGGTCAGACTAGGCGCACTCGGCGTGTTGCGCGAACACGCCCGGCAGATCCTTCGTGTACGTCCGCTCTTGGGCAACTGACGGCCACGAGTTAGAGCGCTCTCATGGTTCGGCTAAAGCCCGGATGAGCGCTAGCGCCGCGGCGTCCATTGTGGCATTCCCTTCTAGGTACGGCTGCCAGTGTGTGGCGACCGCCTCGTGGTAGTCGAGGAAGACGTTGTTGCGGAACCAGTAGGGTTCGTAGGCCACGCCCTCAGCAGCGGCGACCTGCTGCACAGCCCAGCCCGACGTGTGGAACGAGACCGCGTGCCAGATCTGCCACGGCAACTCCACACCGAGTGCGTTCGCAGCCGCATCGAGCGCCTCTGTGATCTCGCCGAACCGACCGCCGAAGATCGCGTGGCTCGCCTCGTGGAGGGTAAGCTCCAGGCCGCTGTATCCCGCGATGTCCGGGTCAAGACTCGAGAGCATCATGTGCGGCGTCTCGCCCAGCCCCGATGTGGTGTTGGCCCCAGCCCCGCTGGCATAGCTCGTCACATCCACCACGACATCGGGCCATCCCGCCTGGTATAGCCTGCCGAGTATCTCTGTGAGTCCGGGGCCGAACCGCACGAGAGAGCCGATGAGGTCGCTGATCCGCTCTCTATTCCGTGCATCGTGTGCGTCCCACAGGCACGCCCGGTAGGCAGGCGCTGCACCATGCAGCAAATCGATCACCGCTTCAACTTCAGCGTTGGGGTCGTGCTCGGCGGCGATCACCGCCAGTCGGTGCCGCACAGACCGGAGGACGGGGTCGCGGCGGTGGTGGCGCTCGGCCAGGTCGGCGCGGTAGAACGCCACTGCTTCCTGCCAGCCTCGGGCCTGCTCTGTTGGACGTGCGGCGAGGCAAGCCGATCCTTCCTCGTCCAGCCGATAGTCACCGGGACCGCCTCCGACGAGGCCATAGAGGTAATCGTAGAGGTTTAGCCAGAAGTCGCTGTGGAACCGATAGCCGGGGACTTCGGCCACGAACGCCACGCCCCGGTTGCCGAGAGCAGGGATTGCGGTTTCCTGAGCTCGGGCATCGAAACTCGCGAAGAGAAGGAGGGCAAACGCAAGGCGAACCAGCATGAGGCCTAAGGGCTTAGTGGCTACGTAGCCCCTTACGATGACAGTAGGGTAATCTGTTTCACCTGCCGCCTCTCCCCTGCCTCTAGCCTGATCCAGTACAGCCCTGCCGCGAGTGCGAGCGGCGTCCAGGTGACAGCGTGCGTACCTACCCCACGCGGCGCATCCACGAGCCACGCCACCCGCCGGCCGAGG
>JABDIZ010000224.1 GCA_013003465.1 Rhodothermaceae bacterium | reverse complement strand
TACATCGGCAACGGCCCCAACTTCATGGTCAAGGCGATTGCTGAGAGCGCTGGCGTGCAGACGCCCTCGTTCGTGGCCTACGTCGTCAAGTACGCACTGCCCATCCTGCTGCCGATCTACGTCGTCGTCTGGCTAATTTTCTTCAGTGGCTACGTCCTGCCCACGCCTGTCGGTTGAGCCATGCCTTCTCGCGACCCCCTTTCCGACAATCAGATTGAGGCGGCCCTTGCCGATCTCGACGGCTGGACGCGTGACGGCGATCGGGTCGTCAAGACCTACACCTTCGGCGACTTCCGCGAGGCCGTCAGCTTCGTCGTCCGTGTGGCGTTTCACTGCGAGGCGCACAACCATCATCCCGAACTAACCAACGTCTACAACCGCGTCACCCTCGCCTTCAATACGCACGACGCGGGCGACAAAATCACGGAGATGGACCTCGCGCTCGCCCGCGCCATCGAACGCTTCGCCTGGACCTCGGAATAGTCGATACGCGATAGTCGATGTTCGACGGGCGAGCGCCCTCTACCCCCGTTCCTTCTCGAATATCGCCTATCGTAAATCGCATATCGCATGTACCCTTCTCTTCTCGCCGACCTCGCCGCAACCGGGCCGATTCTGCTCGTGGCCCTCATGGGCATTGTCATCGTGCTCGTGGACTCGTTCCGCAACGACAGCCCGTTGATTCCGTGGCTGGCAGGGGGGACCCTTGCGCTCGCGCTCGTGATCGAGGTGCTACGGCTTGGTGAGGGCGGCACCGCGTTCGAAGGGCACGTGCTCTGGGGCGGCACGGCGTCGTTCGCCGATGCCGTGATTCTGCTCGGTGCGCTCGGCAGCGTCATCCTGTCGGTGCCGTACCTCAAGCGCATCGGCCACAACTACGGTGAGGTCCACGCGCTGGTGCTCTTCGCCACCGTCGGCATGATGGTGCTGGCGAGTGCGGGCTCGCTCATCACGCTGTTCGTGGGCCTGGAGACGATGTCGGTCTGCCTGTACGTGCTCACGGGGCTCATGCGCGAGGACGCGGGCGCCAACGAGAGCGCGCTCAAGTACTTCCTCCTCGGCGCCTTCTCGACGGGCTTCTTCCTCTACGGCATCGCGCTGCTCTACGGCGCGACGGCCACGATGATGCTGGCCGAGATGCCGCTGGCCCTGGCCGAGACGGGCCGCACGGGCTTTTTCATGGGCGGGCTGGCGTTGCTGCTCGTCGGCTTCTTTTTCAAGGTGAGCGCCGTCCCATTCCACATGTGGACCCCCGACGTTTACCAGGGCGCGCCGACAACGCTGACGGGCTTCATGTCCACGGCGTCGAAGACGGCGGCGTTTGCGGCGCTGATCATCGTGCTCTACCGCCTCTTCCCACTCGGCGAGGTGGCCGAGCAGACGCGGCTCATCCTCGCCGTCGTGGCGGCCGTGACGATGGTGGTCGGCAACGTGCTGGCGCTGGCGCAGGCCAACGTCAAGAGGATGCTCGCCTACTCGTCCATTGCACATGCCGGTTACATTCTGGCCGGGCTGGCGGCGGGCACGGCGGCGGGCTTCAGCGGGGCGCTCTACTACCTGCTCGCCTACACCGTCATGAACGTCGGCGCCTTCGGGGTGATGGCGGTGCTGGAGTGGGACGACGAGCAGGGCGCCGTGCAGACCGTCGATTCGCTCGCGGGCATGGGCTTCCGCAAGCCGCTCCTCGGCGTGACGATGGGCGTGTTCATGTTCGCCCTCACCGGCTTTCCGCCGCTGGCCGGGTTCTTCGGCAAGTACTTCGTCTTCGCCGCCGCTGTGGATGGCGGCCTGACGTGGTTGGCCGTGGTGGGCGTGCTGGCCTCGGCCGTGTCGGCGTACTACTACCTGCGCGTGCTGGTGGCCTTCTGGATGCGCTCGCCCGACGAGGAGCCGGAGGCCGTGCAGCGCGAAGGCTTCGCCGTGTCGATGGGCGTGCAGGTCGTGCTCGTGGCCTGCGCCGTAGGGCTGCTCGTGCTCGGCCTCGTACCGGGGATCGTGACCGAGCTCGCTGGTGCGCTC